>NZ_JADO01000008.1:0-290703 GCF_000518425.1 Pseudoalteromonas sp. 23_GOM-1509m | reverse complement strand
ATGGTGGAGAGGGAGGGATTCGAACCCTCGATAGAGCTACAAACTCTATACTCCCTTAGCAGGGGAGCTCCTTCGGCCACTCGGACACCTCTCCGTCTTGTGGGGCGTATAATAAAGATTTCAGAAAATATGTCAAACACTTTTCTGACAAAAGTGACTATATGGCTATAGATTGCACACATGCCTGGTTTTAAAGTGTAATTAGTTTGAAAAATAATCAGGTTAGGTGTTTGGGGTGCTTGAATTTACACCCATCACTGGCACTAGTTCGTCCGTAAGTTCAGCAAGGTATTGCTCTTGATAGCCTAACTTCTGAAACTCGGCAATACACGCGCGATAATACGCTTCTCGCTGTTGCTCTGTAGTGTTCTCATCAGGTAAAGATTCTACTCGTTTAGCTTTCATATTATTTATCTAAGTCCTTTAGAAATTTTTATTTTTTACGACTAAGAATGACCGTGTATAAATTTCGGCCACATTTTAGCTAAAAAATTCACATAAATACAACATAATGTTTAAAAAACAATCATACCAAAAAGTTATAGCACTGCTGTAATGTTGCTAAGCAGTCAAGCAACTTTATGATAATGAAGCTGAATTAAAGATTAATTTACTTGTATACTTACACTTAATTATCAGTGTAGTACTTATTAATTAAAAGCCCTAATGTGAAGTTTAGGCAATGTCTCACAAACAATAGGGCAAAAAAAACGCCGCTAGTTAGCGGCGTTGATAATTTTTTAGTTTATTCCTTCAAGCTTAGTCTGCTTGTGGGCGCATATGCGGGAATAAAATAACATCTTTGATAGTTGATGAGTCAGTAAACAACATGACTAAACGGTCAATACCAATCCCTTCACCCGCTGTTGGTGGTAAACCATACTCTAGCGCGCGAATGTAGTCTTCGTCGTAGTGCATTGCTTCATCATCACCTGCGTCTTTTTCTTCAACTTGGCGAGAAAAACGCTCAGCTTGATCTTGTGCATCATTAAGCTCAGAGAAACCATTTGCAAGCTCACGGCCACCAACAAAGAATTCAAAGCGGTCAGTTACAAATGGGTTTTCGTCGTTACGGCGTGCAAGTGGCGATACTTCCCACGGATACCCTGTGATAAATGTAGGTTGGATAAGCATATGCTCAGCCGTCTCTTCAAATATTTCACATAAGAACTTACCTGGGCCCCATACGCAGTTTTCAGGAATTTTAACGTGTACTTGTTTAGCGTACGCTTTTAATTCTTCAAAGTGGTTTTCTGGGTCGTTAAATACCGCAGCATCAAACTCAGGGTTATATTTTAAGATTGCGTCGCTCATGCTTAAACGTGTGAACGGTTGACCAAAGTCATACTCTACTGAATCAATCACTTCACCGTTTTCATCTTTAGTCGTATTAACAACGATTGGGCTGCCCAGTACGTTAGTTGCAACTGTACGTAACATGTCTTCGGTGATGTTCATTAAATCAATGTAGTCAGCGTATGCTTGGTAGAACTCAATCATGGTGAATTCTGGATTGTGACGCGTTGATAACCCTTCGTTACGGAAGTTACGGTTAATTTCGAATACACGGTCAAAACCACCTACTACTAAACGCTTTAAGTAAAGCTCAGGCGCAATACGTAAGTACATGTCGATATCAAGCGCATTATGATGAGTTACGAATGGGCGCGCAGATGCACCACCAGGAATAACCTGTAGCATTGGCGTTTCTACTTCCATAAAATCGCGGTCTGCTAAAAAGCGACGAATACCTTCAACCACTTGTGAGCGAATACGGAATGTTTCACGCGTTGCTTCGTTAGTAATTAAATCAACATAACGCTGACGGTATTTCGTTTCTTGATCCGATAGGCCATGGAATTTTTCAGGAAGTGGACGAAGTGACTTAGTCAGTAGTTCGTATTCAGCCATGTCTACGTATAAATCGCCTTTACCCGATTTATTAAGCGGCCCTTTAACACCAATAATATCGCCAATATCAAGCTGGCCATATTTTGCTTTTAAATCTTTTTGTACGTCTTTTGATGCATAAACTTGTACACGGCCTTTCATATCTTGAATAGACATAAACGGACCACGCTTAGCAAGAATACGACCTGCAATCGATACTACGTGCTGTAATTCGATTAATTCTTCTTTACTCTTATCACCAAACTCAGCCTGCAAATCTGCCGTGTAATGCTCACGACGGAATTGGTTTGGATGACCGTTGGCTGGGCAATTTGCGCGAATAGCGTCTAATTTGCCGCGACGCTCAGCGATTAACTTATTTTCGTCTTGGATTTGATCAGTCATTTTTTAGCTCTTTTTTAGCTTGGTGGTTATAAACCAGATTTTAAGCTGGCTTCAATAAATTTGTCTAAGTCGCCATCGAGTACCGCTTGAGTATTACGGTTTTCAACGCCGGTACGTAAATCTTTAATACGCGAGTCATCAAGTACGTAAGAACGAATTTGACTTCCCCAGCCAATATCAGACTTGTTGTCTTCTTGGCTTTGCTTTTCTGCATTTTGCTGTTGTAGCTCAAGCTCAAATAATTTCGCTTTTAACTGCTTCATTGCTTGGGCTTTATTTTTATGCTGCGAGCGCTCGTTTTGACACTGCACCACAGTATTAGTTGGCACGTGAGTAATACGTACCGCCGATTCAGTGGTATTTACGTGCTGACCACCCGCGCCTGATGCACGGTAAACGTCTATACGTAAGTCAGACGGATTAATGTCAATTTCAATATTGTCATCAACTTCTGGGTAAACAAACGCAGAAGCAAACGAGGTATGACGACGACCACTTGAATCAAATGGGCTTTTACGAACGAGGCGGTGTACACCTGTTTCAGTGCGTAACCAACCATAAGCGTATTCGCCAGAAAAACGCACCGTTGCGCCTTTAATACCGGCAACATCACCATCGGTCGCTTCAACAAGCTCTACTTTAAAGCCTTTTGCTTCACCCCAGCGTAAATACATGCGAAGTAAAATATTACACCAGTCTTGCGCTTCAGTACCGCCAGAACCTGACTGTAAATCAAGGTAAGCATCGTTTGAATCGTGAGAACCTGAAAACATACGGCGAAACTCTAAGCCTTCAAGCTGCTGATTTAAATCAGCCAGTTCGCTTTGCGCTTCATCAAAAGTGTCTTGATCTTCGGCTTCAACAGCAAGCTCTACTAACCCTTCAACGTCGTCAGTACCCGCCACTAAGGTGTCAATGGTTTCAACAACAGCTTCTAGTGCTGACTTTTCACGACCAAGGGCTTGTGCGCGCTCAGGTTCATTCCATACGGCTGAATCTTCAAGTTCGGCGTTAACTTCTTCTAAACGTTCTTGTTTAAGAGCGTAGTCAAAGGTACCCCCGAAGCAGTTCAGTACGTTCGCGAATTTCCTTGATTTGATTAATCACAGGATTCACTTCAAACATGTACATTACTCCAAAATGGCTAGGTTATTGCGCACTTAAAAAAGAGACCGAGCGCAATTAAAAATCATCAAATAATAAAAACGCCCGATTTTAACAAAAAACCGCGCGTTTTATTAGCCTTTTATGCATGGTTTGAAGATATTTTTTAGCCCACTTTTTCAAGCTCTCTTACAATCAGTTGTAAGCTAAATTTACCTCTAAATTCATTTATATCGAGCTGGTACGCTACTTTAACAAACTGCGCCTCGGTATCTGGCCACGCTTTTACATCAATGCCAAAAGCTATGGCGTCAACTAAACGTGCAGATTGGTGTTTAAGGACTAACTTTAGGTGTTTTTCACCCACAATGCGCTGCTGTATCACTTCAAAGGTGTGTTCAAATATCGGCTCAGGAAATTGCTGCCCCCACGGGCCTGATTGTTTTAAAAGCTGGGCAAAATCCATGCTAAAGCAGTCGTTAGGTAGCTCACCATCGGTAAACACAATACAGCGTTTACTTTCTTCACTGAGTTGCTCGCTAACCGCACTATCAAACGCGCGTTTAAACTCAGTAAATTGCTGCTCGTTAATACTTAAACCTGCTGCCATTGCGTGGCCGCCAAATTTATTAATTAAACCGGGTTGCGCGGTGTTTAATCCCTCTAGTAGGTCGCGCATATGCAAGCCTTCAATAGAGCGACATGAGCCTTTAATTTCACCATTTTCGCCACCCGCAAATATCACGGTTGGGCGATGGTATTTTTCTTTTAAGCGCCCCGCTAAAATACCAATTACCCCTTGGTGCCAATCGTCTTGGTACAAACAAATGGCATCGGGCACACTGTCTTCTTTAAAGGCGAGCCTATCGAGCACCGCTTGCGCTTCTACTTGCATGCCTTGCTCTATTTCACGTCTGGCAAAGTTTAAGCTATCAAGCTCACCGGCTATGCGCCTTGCTTGATTTATGTCGTTGCTAAGTAAACACGCTATGCCTAGACTCATGTCGTCTAAGCGCCCTGCTGCATTTAAGCGTGGTGCAAGCGAAAAACCAAAGTCACTGGCGCTCAAGCGCGCGGCATTGCGATTAGCCACTTCAATCAGTGCGGTAATACCCGGGCGAGTTTTACCACTGCGAATACGTGCCAAGCCTTGGTGCACTAAGGTGCGGTTGTTCGCATCAAGTGCCACCACATCGGCCACCGTACCTAGCGCTACAATATCCAGCAAATCAGCAATATTTGGCATGGGATGCTGCTCAAAATAACCTTGTTCACGCAATGCGCTTCTCAGGGCAATGAGTAAATAAAATGCCACCCCAACACCGGCTATCGACTTAGAGGGAAAATCACAATCGTGACGGTTAGGGTTAACAATAGCATCGGCGTTAGGCAGTTGTTCACCCTGCAAGTGGTGATCTGTTACCAGCACTTTAATGCCTGCGGCTTTAACAATATCAATGCCTGCGATACACGATATGCCATTATCGACGGTGATCACTAAATCGGGCTGCATCGTCACTATTTGCTCAGCCAATGCTGGGCTTAAGCCGTATCCTAAACTAAAGCGGTCTGGTACTAAGTAATCTAAGTGGGTAAAGCCAAACATGGCCAGCCCTTGCATTAAGGTGGCGGTGCTGGTTGCGCCATCGGCGTCAAAGTCGCCCACAATAAGTATTTTGCTTTGTGCGTGTAGGGCTTCAATTAACAGTTGGCTGGCTTTGTCTATATCTTTAAAAAGTTTGAAGTCGTGGAGTGTAGCTGCGCTATTGTTTAGCTCATCGGCATGGGACACATTTCGCGTGGCATAAATTTGCTTAATAACAGGGTGAAGATGGCTCGGCAGATGAGAGTCGTCAACGGGTTCTCGCGCAATGATCATTTTTTTCATGCTAGTTTTTAACTTATGATGTTCATGATATAAGACAAAAAAAGGCCATTAAGGCCTTTTTAAACACATACTCGCGGTATTGCTTAGCCCGCTTTGTTAGCCTCAAGCGCTGCGCTTAATGCCGCAGCAGGCTGATAACCTGGGATCATCGTGCCATCTTCTAAAATAATAGCCGGTGTACCACTAATACCAAAACTCTGGCCTAATTGGTAATGCTCAGCAACAGGTGCGCTACAGCCTTTAACAATTTGGGTATCTGCACCTGATTTAGCTTCAGTTAATGCTTCTTGCTGATCTTTCGCACACCATACATTCATTAAATCAGCATAACCAGAACCTTGCAGACCGCCGCGTGGAAATGCTAAATACTTAACGGTAATACCCGCATCAAGTAAGTCATCTAGTTCACGGTGTAATTTACGACAGTAACCACAGCTAATATCGGTAAATACAGTAATGCTGTGTTTTTCTTCAGGCGCTTTGTAAACAATCATTGAGTCTTCGTATTCTTTTAACCCTGATTGGCGAACACCATTAAGTGCTTGCTCGGTTAAGTTACTACGGTTGTTTAAATCGATTAGCGTACCTTGCATTAAAAATTGACCGTCAGGACTTGCATACAGCACACCTTTATTGGTGATCAATTCTTTTAAGCCTGCAACTGGGCTTGGATTAATTTGTTTAACGGTCACCCCTAGCGCGGCAAATTTCGTCACGATAGGATCTGTAGCATCCGGAGTGACTGCAACGCTATTAGCAAAAGCGCTCAAACTAGTGCACAACATGGCACCTGCTAACATTAATTTTTTCATAACGGGTTCTCTATCCTAAAAATACTTATCTTATCGTGTCTATATGACCGGCTTAGTGACAAAAAAATTCGCTTAAGCACGAGGGTGATGCTCAGCATGCACCGATTTTAATCGCTCATTCGCTACATGCGTATAAATTTGGGTAGTTGATAGGTCGCTGTGGCCAAGCATCATCTGCACCACACGCAAGTCAGCCCCATGATTTAATAAATGCGTTGCAAATGCATGTCGCAAGGTATGGGGTGATAACGGCGACTCAACGGATGCCAAAATAGCATAGTGTTTAATCCGATGCCAAAAAGTTTGTCGTGTCATACCCACTCCTCGCTTTGAGGGAAACACAAAATCGGTAGCATGTTTTATCATTTGCGCGCGCCCGAGCTTTAAAAATTGCTCAAGCCAGTACATGGCCTCTTCACCTAAAGGCACTAATCGCTCTTTGTTACCTTTACCTTTTACAAACACCACAGCTTGGCGCAAATTTATTTGCTCCATTCTAAGCCCCACCAGCTCGGTTACCCGCAGGCCTGTTGCATACAGTAACTCCAGCATGGCTTTATCACGCAGCCCCATTGGCTCTTCAATGTTGGGCGCACTTAATAGCGCTTCTACTTCGGCCTCAGATAGCGTTTTTGGTAACGACTGCCCTGCCTTTGGCTGAGCAATATTGACCATAGGTGAGTCGCTAATTATTTTTTCACGTACAAAGTACTGATAAAAACGTTTTAATGCACTAATACTTCGCGCAGTGCTGCGTGGTTTTAGCCCTAAATCAACGCGGTGTGCTAGGTAACTTTCAACATCTAAGCTGGTTACCGTCATTAAGTTTTCGCCTTTTAAAAACTGGCAAAACTTATCTAAGTCACTGCGATAAGCGCTCAGTGTGTTTTCACTTACGCCTTGCTCTAAATAGAGGCTATCTAAAAAGGTTTCTAAAAAGTCGCTATTGCTGCTTAGCTCAGTATTTTGTTCAGGTAAATCGTCAGATAGCGTTGTCACGTTGTGATCTCATGTTGGTAATACCACGGGAGAAGGTATCAATTAAAAATACCTTACGGTAAACTTGGGCCTATCATAACAGGCAATTACACAGTGATAAATACGATGCAGATTGGTTTATTTTTTGGTTCTACTACCTGCTATACCGAAATGGCGGCAGAAAAAATACGCGATATTATTGGCGCCGATATCGTCAGCTTACATAATATTAAAGACGAGCCGCTTAAAAACGCTGAGCAATATGACTTTATCATTTTTGGTATTTCTACGTGGGACTTTGGCGAAATTCAAGAAGATTGGGAATCAAAGTGGGACGACATAAAAGACGTTGACCTAAATGGTAAAACTATAGCCTTATTTGGCATGGGCGATCAGCAAGGGTATGGTCAGTGGTTTCAAGACGCATTAGGCATGCTTCACGACGAAATAAATGCCCAAGCCATTACTCAATTAGGCTTTTGGCCGAACGACAGTAATTACGAATTTGAAGCATCAAAAGCACTTACCGAAGACGGTAAACAGTTTGTAGGTTTAGCATTAGACGAAGACAGTCAGTACGAGCTAAGCGACGAGCGTATTGCCACGTGGGTAGAACAAGTGATGACAGAGTACGCTGAAACCCTATAACTTACTATTGCAAAGAGCGCTGCCATGCAGCGCTTTTTAATTCTTAACTATTCTACTTTTAACCAGTATTGGTTACGGTAAAAAAAGCCCACATAACCGCGCACTTCTAGTTTTTCGCCATTTTGCTGCGGTGTTAAACGCACGCTGTAGGTTTTACCATTATTGGGGTCGAGTATTTCACCGTCTTCCCAACTACCGTCACCCGCATAGGTCACATCTTCAATAATGGTCATCCCCAACATAGGCTGATTCTTTTTATCACCATCACACTCGGTGCAAAGTGCATCTTGCTTGGCTTTATTGAGTATTTTTTCAATTTTTCCAGTCAGCACGCCATCTTGCTCAGTAATGCGCACGTACGACTTAGCCTCGTTAGTCTCTTCGTTAATAGTTTTCCAAAGCCCAACCGGTGTGGGGTTAGCAAAAACCTCAGAGGTGTTAAATAAGCTGCCCGCTAAAAGGGCTAGTAATAGTATTTTTTTTGTTTTTTTAGTTAATAAATTCATCAGATTACTTTAAACATGAGTCAATAATGGCGCCATACTAACAATCCTTTATAAAACACTCTACGTAAAAATGCTTTAGGCATACAGCGTGGTATTACATATTTAAATAAAACGCCTTGCACAGTGCAATGTAGTCTTGACTGTAAGCATTACTTAACTCCCTTATGCATAGGGTGCTTTTACTTACTTCGCCATCATCATAACTAAAAGTCATCAAACTGCGGCTAAAGGGCTTATTTGGCATAGCTTGTACTTGGCAGTGACGATTTAAATACAGCTCTTGCTGCTGTGCTAATGTTATAAATAACTGCGCCTCAGTGGTGGGTAAAATAAGATTAAAACGCGAATGTTGATGACTTAGATGCCTAAACGCACCAAGCAGTTCTGCAAAACTTAAACCATCGGTATGGCGAGCGGTATTTCGCGCTGCATTATCACCTTTTAAACTGTGATTAAAATAAGGCGGATTAGCTATAACACAATCAAATAAACCCACAGCCTCAAACTGCTGAATAGGCTGATGGTAAATACTAATATCTCGCCAAGGACTTTGCTGGCAATTTTGTAAAGCCTGCTGATAGGCTGCTTCATCAACTTCAACCGCGCTCACCTTTAAATGTGGCGCTCGTTGCTTACACATTAGAGCCAGTAACCCTGTACCTGTTCCTATATCAAGTAACGTATTTGCGTGGCTTAAATCAGCCCATGCGCCCAGTAAAATACCATCGGTAGAGACCTTCATGGCGCACTGGTCGTGCTCAACCTTAAATTGTTTAAATGCAAAACCAGACATTTTTTCACCTTTTCATTCACCAAGCAGGTTTAAGTGCGTATAATTAACGGCAATTGTCCCCTATTTTTGACACTCTATGCAATTTTCTGAATTTGATCTTGATGATAAGCTACTCAATGCTATTAATAAAATGGGCTATGAAACCCCCACTAGCATTCAACAACAAGCCATTCCTGAGGCGTTGCAAGGACGCGATATTTTAGCGTCGGCACCAACAGGTACAGGTAAAACGGCGGCATTTTTAATTCCGGCAATTCAATATTTAATGGATTTCCCACGTCGTGATCCGGGCTTTGCACGGGTATTAATTATGACCCCAACGCGCGAGCTTGCTTATCAAATTCATGAACAATGTGAGTTACTTGCAAAACAAACCCAGTTAAAAATTGGGGTAGTTACCGGTGGTATTAACTACGGTACACACAAAGAAATTTTTGAAAATAATAACGACATTTTAATCGCCACACCTGGGCGTTTAATGGAATATTTAGAAACCGAAAACTTCCATGCAGAAAACGTAGAAATGCTCATTCTTGATGAAGCCGACCGCATGCTCGACATGGGTTTTCGTAAAGAAATGCTGCGCATTTGTGATGAAGCTAAGAACCGCCGTCAGTGCTTTTTATTCTCAGCAACCCTTGAGGGCGATAGCGTAGAATTATTTGCTGAGCGTATTTTAAACGACCCCGCGCTACTTGAAGCCGAATCATCACGTAAAGAAAAAGCTAAAATTCATCAATGGGTTCATTTAGCCGACGACTACCGCCATAAACTAGAGCTATTAGTTAACACTTTAAATGGCCCTGATGTTAGTAAAGCGATTGTGTTTGTAAAAACCCGTGAGCGCCTTGAAACCCTAATTGGTGAGCTTACTAATAACGGCGTAAAAGCTGCGTGGCTACGTGGTGAAATGCCACAAGACAAACGCATGAAAGCCATGGAAAACTTCCACAGTGGCAAAACCCGTATTTTAGTCGCTACCGATGTGGCGGCCCGCGGTATTGATGTAGCTGATATAAGCCACGTAATTAATTTTGATATGCCACGTACTGCAGATGTATACGTACACCGTATTGGCCGTACGGGTCGCGCGGGTAAAAAAGGTATTGCAATTTCACTCATTGAAGCGCACGACATTGGCATACTTTACAAAGTAGAACGTTACATAGAGCAAAAGCTAAAACGCCGTGTATTTAAAGGATTAGAGCCAAAGCATAAAGAAGCCAAGCCACCGGTTAAAAAGCGTAAAGATCCAGTAAAAATGAAAGCGAAGAAAAAAGCCAAAGCTAAAAAGAAAAAATAGCTTTAGCTTTAACACATTTAATTGAGCCGACGTTTGTCGGCTTTTTTGTGACTTAAAAACAGTGAGTAAGCTATTCATAGTAATATGTAAAAAATACTTAGCTGAATAACTAATTAATAAAATAGTAATTTATTTCAAATAGTTAATCTTGGAATGAAACTTGTAACCCTATCGAATATACGAGTATTAAAACGCCGAGTAATGGCGTTGTTTTTTAGTAACACACTAAGGATATAGTTATGAGTCGCATTAAATTTACTATCGGTTTTATTTCGTTTTGTTGTTTATTTTTATTAGTCTCTGCTTTTAAAGTCAGTGCAGCAACGCATTTAGCTGTAGTTAGCAGTGTGGCTACACAACCTAATTTACAACAATCTATTACTCATGAATTGCGCACTAACCCAAATTTAAAGTTAGAAAAACTAAACGTACACGTTAATGACGGTGACGTTGAACTTAAAGGTGAAGCCAATAACGGTTTTGAACGCGCTCTTGCACAAAAGTTTTTAGAAAATATGGATGGGGTTAAAATCATTCATAACAAAATTAGTGTCATTTAATACAACTTTTTCTTAACTAATACACTTAACTTATCCCTCAGCGCTGCTTGTTTCTCCAACACAAGCGGCGCTTTTTTTATGGTTTGCACAATATAATTCACTGCAAAGCATATTCCCAAGCCAGTTTAAATACTTAATTAAATGCCTTTTAGTTTACGCACCAATCGCGACGCTCATTGCAGCTGCTTATACTTTTGAAACCTTTGTTTATAGACACTTATTATAAAGCGCTTACATCAAGCTTGGGCTCTAGTTCGGTTGATTAAATAATCTATTTTGAGATGAGAAACCTTATCGATATAGTTTTATAATTGAGGCGTTTTTAAGGCAGTTAGCGCAAGGCTTTAATTACTTCAGATTATCAATTAGGTCTGTTGTTCTTTCAAGGTTGAATTTGCAGTAGTCTGTTTGGTATTTAGCCAAGGGTTCTGCCCAGGGACATTTACTCTTTGTTGGCTACATGGATGGTGGTAAGGAGCGTGAGCTGGACGCGGAAGCTTTGCTCGGTTTTTACTTATTATTACATGGATGTAAGCCAGTAGAATAACGCAGGAGCAGTTATCGAGCCCACTAGGCAACAAACCTCGCGTCGCGATTAAATAGCTCTTAGTTTGAACTAATTTTAATCCGCAAAGGTCAACAGACCCTTATATTATTTATTATAAAAAGCGCGTTTTACTTTGTAAAAACGCGCTGATAGTCAGTAACTATTTCCCAATGCTTTTACCTTCGGGGTTTTAAATTATTTACTCACCTTGGCTTGCATCAGTGTTATTGTCACCCTCTTTATTTGCTGACTGCTGATTTATTTTATCGCTTATCATGGCATCGAGTTTTTCACCGCCTTTAATACCAAAATCAAGGGTACGAATAGGAAACGGAATACTTATATCAGCGGCATCGAGTGCTTGCTTAACTGCCACAACTCCTTTGTGACGCACCGTCATAAAATCAGGCTCACCGGGGTATTTGATCCAAAACCACACTAACAAGTTTATACTGCTATCACCAAAGCCTTCGGCATAAACAGCGGTTTCATTTTTGCGGATCACAAAGTCAAATTGGTTAATTTTGTCGACGATGACCTCACTGGCTTTTTCTATGTCGTCAGCGTAAGAAATACCCACCGGCACTTCTATTCGTCTTACTCCTAAGGTGCTGTAGTTACGCAGTACATTTCTAAATAGTATTTTATTAGGTACCAGTATCAATTGCCCGTGAAAGCTCTCTATTAGTGTGTTGCGCAAGTTTATTGAGTGTACCGAACCAAACACATTATCGGTTTCTATGACATCACCCGCTTTAAACGGTTTACGAATTCCCATGGCAATACCCGCTATCAGGTTTTCGGTCATATCTTGAAAAGCAAAACCAATGGCAAGACCAACAATACCTGCACCAGCAAGCAGAGAAGTGACGGTACTTTTTAAGCCCATAAAATCAAGGGCAATAAATACCCCCACACTCAGTACAATAACTTTAAATATTGAGGCCATTAAATCGGCAATTTGCGTAGAGTCGAGCGAGCGACGTAAAACATTTTTCATTCCTTTGCCTGCCAAACGGGCAATAAATGAAAATAGAATGGCAATAATTACTGCAACGATAAAGTTTGGGATATGACTTATAACTACATCAAACCAACCGCCGAGCTTTTCTTCTATCAACTTTTCGGCTTCTGTAATTGAGGGAATTGAGAGCATTTATTTTATACCTTAGTTAGGGTTAGTAATCTAAGGTTTGCAAAAATAACGCCAGTATAAAAAAGCCATGCAATGCATGGCTTATTAAATACTTTAAACGATGTGTTAGTTTTGCTCTTCGCGTAAAAATACCGGTTCAAGTTCTTTGGTGGTTGCCTCTGGGCTAAAGTAATAGCCGGCCACAGTAAACTCTTTGAGTTGGCTTAATTGAGTCACTTGATTTTCAATGATGTAGCGTGCCATCATGCCGCGCGCTTTTTTAGCGTAAAAGCTAATCACTTTATATTGGCCGTTTTTACAGTCTTTAAAGTGTGGTGTAATAATGTGTGCGTTAAGCGTTTTTTTATCTACTGCTTTAAAGTATTCGTTAGAGGCTAGATTTACTAAGTATTGTGCATCTTGTGCCGCTAATACGTCGTTAAGTTTATTAGCAATAACACTGCCCCAAAACTCATATAAGTTTTTACCTCGGCTATTTTCAAGTTTTGTACCCATTTCTAAGCGATAAGCCTGCATTAAATCAAGCGGCTTTAATACTCCGTATAATCCCGAAAGTATACGTAAATGGTCTTGAGCGTAATCAAGCTGCTTAGTAGTGAGGGTATTAGCATCTAACCCCCCGTATACATCGCCGTTAAAGGCAAGCAC
This sequence comes from Pseudoalteromonas sp. 23_GOM-1509m, assembly GCF_000518425.1. Lineage (NCBI taxonomy): Bacteria > Pseudomonadati > Pseudomonadota > Gammaproteobacteria > Alteromonadales > Pseudoalteromonadaceae > Pseudoalteromonas > Pseudoalteromonas sp. 23_GOM-1509m. Next base: position 277,465 of record NZ_JADO01000008.1, on the reverse strand, counting down.
GGCCTGTTTAGCATTATCGGTAGTGAATGGTTGTGCCCACTCACTAAAACGCGCTGCGTTGAGGCCTGCGAGTTTATCGCTAATTTTCATTAAACTGCCAATTTGCGCAGGAGTTAGTTCACGGCATACTTTCATGAGCGCTTCGCTGTGCTCAAGTAATTCAGGTTGAGTGAACTTATCTGTTGCGGGTGGCGTGTCGTAATCAAGATTCTTTGCTGGTGAAATAACAGTGATCATAGTTAGCTATTGACTTGTAAATTATTTAATGTCAATTTCAACATTAAATGAAACGAAAAGCACGTTTTGTTTAAAATTATCCTACCTAAAACTCAACCGTTACCGTTTTTTTATTGATAAGGACATAAGACCTATCAAGCATTGTCACACTGTTGCAGTATAGCTATATTAAGGTAGTTTAGATTTTCTTTTAACTTGCTTGGAATGAGGAAAAGCAAATGACTAGCGCTCTACAAAGGCTTAAACAACATTCTTCTATCGTGGCCGACACGGGCGATATAGAAGCCATAAAAAAACATCAACCTGAAGATGCGACTACCAATCCATCGCTACTTTTAAAAGCGAGCGAGATTGAAGCTTACAAACCTTATCTAGATAAAGCATGGCAGTATGCAAAAGAAACAGAGCAGCAGCCTGCAAAACAGCTAGAGTTGGCTTGTGATTATTTTGCAGTATTACTTGGTAAAGAAATTAGTGAAATTGTACCGGGTTATATTTCTACCGAAGTTGATGCACGTTTATCATTTGATACCCAAGCAACAATTAATAAAGCACACACGCTATTGAGCCTTTACGAAAAAGAAGGCGTAAGCAAAGACAAAATTTTAATTAAAATAGCGTCAACGTGGGAAGGTATTAAAGCGGCTGAGCAATTAGAAAAAGAAGGCACTAAGTGTAACCTTACTTTATTATTCAGCGATGCCCAAGCGCGTGCCTGTGCTGATGCAAACGTATTTTTAATCTCTCCATTTGTTGGCCGTATTTTAGATTGGCACGTGGCAAACGGTATGGAAAAACCAACCGATCCGCTTCAAGATCCGGGTGTGCAATCTGTACGTAGCATTTTTGAGTTTTACAAACGTCACGACTACAAAACCGTAGTTATGGGCGCAAGCTTTCGTAATACCGGTGAAATTATTGCCCTTACAGGATGCGATAAGCTAACAATTAGCCCTAATCTTTTAGAAGATTTGGGTAATTTAGAAGGTGCTGAAGAATACTTGCTAGCAAGTGATATTAATAAAGAGCCAAAACCTGAGCCACTTAGCGAAACACAGTTCCGTTGGTTACATAACCAAGATGCCATGGCGACTGAAAAACTCGCTGAAGGTATTCGCTCATTTGCAGATGCACAGGAACAATTAGAAGCACGCTTTAAAGCGATGTAACTAACCGCTGTTTTAAGAGTTTAAAAACGTCGCTTATTGCGGCGTTTTTTATACCTGCAATTTTATTTTAAATACTCGCCTTGTCCCCATTTAAGTGCTGTTCTCATTGATCTTCATCAAAATACCACCCGTTAGTAACAGTTTCGTCACATTTATATTCTATTTTATTAATAGCTGTGGTATAGATACTGCCGAGGTTCAAAAAGTGGTCAATAGGAGATAATCAATGGATAGCCTAAACGAAATAATAGAGATATTAGAAGGTTCTGATACATCGAAAAAAACCTCTCAAAAAAATAAAAAAAGAAAATGGCGCGAAATAGAAGCAATAAAAGATAAGCAACGTTTGCGCAAAGAACTACAGGAGCTTGACTATTTTGCAGATAGTGTTGCTATTGATGAGTTAGAGTTTTAACCAACATAAGCAACTAAAAAGGCTTTCATAAATGAAAGCCTTTTTTAATGCCTATTACCCTATACCTGCCAATTAATGGGCTGCGCCCCTTGCGCTACTAACAGTTCATTGGTTTTGGAAAAGTGCTGGCAACCAAAAAAGCCGCGATGCGCTGAAAGCGGCGAAGGATGAGGCCCTGCCAATACATGGTGGCGCTGGCGATCAATACTTTTACCTTTTTTTTGTGCATGTGCGCCCCATAAAATAAACACCACACCTTGGCAGTGCTCATTTATATGAGCAATCACGTTATCGGTAAATTGCTCCCAACCTAAGTGTTTATGGGAATGGGCTTGCCCTTGCTCTACAGTTAATACAGTATTGAGTAAAAATACACCTTGCTCTGCCCAGCCTTGTAAATAGCCGTGTTCTGGCGTGGTAAAGCCATTAATATCAGTTACTAACTCTTTATAAATGTTTTTAAGCGAAGGCGGGAGCTTTTTAACCTCAGGCAATACTGAAAAACACAAACCATGCGCTTGTCCTTCTCCATGGTAAGGGTCTTGACCTAATATAACCACTTTAATGTCGCTAAGTGGAGTTGCATCAAATGCGCTAAACACCTGTGATTTTGGCGGATATACAGCAGTGCCTTCGGCTCGTTTATTCGCAATATATTCAAGGGTTTGCTGCATATATGTTTGGCTAAGTTCATGGTTTAAAAAAGATGACCAGTTGCTCATAATTGACTCTTAATAAATTCTCTAGATATATCTACTTTGTCACACATCTGCGCTAATCCATCCAACATTCTGGGGGTAAACCGATGTAATAAATCAGCATTGACGCTAATAAACTGCTCATACTTTACCGCAGGGATTTCAGGCCATTGCTGCCAATTTACCGTAGGCATTACCCTTTTTGATTTTTCATCAGGAATAATAATAACTTGTGGCTTAGTAACTATCACGTTTTCGATGCTAATTTGTGGGTAATCTGTGTCGCTGTTTGCAAATACATTGGTTACTTGGCAAGTTTCGATTAACTGATTGATCCATGTATTTTTTGATACAGTCATCATAGGCTCAGGCCACAACTGATAAAACCCAGTAAGCGTGGTTTTATCTTTCTGTGTAACTTTAATTGCGTTGAGTTTGGCCGTAAATGTCTCGGCTACTTTTTTACTTTGCTCAATATGACCCGTTATTTGACCTAGCTTTAGTATTTCCGAGGCAACCCCTTCAATAGAACTTGGGTCACTTAAATATAATTCAATTCCTAAACGCTTTATTTGTGCTAAATCTTCAGCCTGATTACCACTTTTCCACGCAATCACCATGTCAGGTTTTAGCATGAGTAACTTTTCAATAGAAATGCCATTGTAGCCACCAATACGCTCAATTTTAGTCGCCTCTTGCGGGTAATCTGCGTAATCCAGCGTGCCCACTATTAAATCACCCGCCCCAATAGCATATAAATTTTCAACTATGTGTGGTGCTAAAGCCACTATACGAAGCGGCTTGTCAGCTAGGGCTTGAGGTACATTAACAGCAAACAATAACAGCCCAAAAACAATACGCTTTAACATTAGTAATCAAAGCCTTTCAATGCTTTTACGCCCGACTCAAACGCATGTTTTACATTACGTACTTCACTTACCGTATCGGCAAGCTCTATTAAGGTGCGATGCGCAGCACGACCAGTAATAATTACCGATTGCATAGGCGGTCTATTATTTACAGCAACAACCACTTCTTCAAGGTCGATATAACCATAGGTCACCATATAGGTGAGTTCATCGAGTAATACCACATCGATACTGCTGTCGCTTAGCATCCGCTTTGACTCTTGCCATGTTGCTTGCGCTGCCGCGGTATCGGCCTCTTTATTTTGCGTATCCCACGTAAACCCGGTGTTCATAACAGCAAATTCAACCCCAGCACCTTGCAGTAAATTACGCTCACCACACTCCCATGTGCCTTTAATAAACTGACATACCGCAGCTTTTTTGCCGTGCCCAACACAGCGTGCAACCACACCAAAGCCAGAAGTCGATTTGCCTTTACCGTTACCAGTAATAACCTGAAAAATGCCTTTTTCTCGTTGCGCTGCGGCTACTCGCGCGTCAACCTGTTCTTTTACTTTTTGTTGGCGCTGTTGGTGCTTGTCGTTAGTTGATTCAGTCATTGTTATGTCCTTGATAAATTTTAATAATTTGTTCAATATTTAAATGCGCTTTACACATATCAGCTAGGCGTTCTAATTGGCGTTCACGATGCTCATTTATACTAATCGCACTAATTGCACTTTCTGGTTTCACCCACTTTAACAGCTGCTCTGTGGCTGCAGGGCTATCAAACAAGCCATGTAAATAGGTACCAGCAATGGCATTATCGTCACTCACAAAACCATCGGTTTTAAAGTCATTGGGGTGTTTATTAAAGCGAATGAGTGGCTTGTAGAGCGCCTTTCCTTGACTAATACCTGCATGTATTTCGTAGCCATCACATGCAACCTGTTGCTCATTTAAATTAAGCACTGCGCTCACTCGGCTTAACACTTTTTGCTCACCCAATAGCGTATCAAAATCGCTAAGCGCTAAACCCGTCACTTGCCCCAACGATGACTCCACCCCATTTGGATCACTGATAGTGTTACCCAGCATTTGCATACCACCGCAAATACCCAATACTTTGCCACCATAACGTAGATGGCGCTTAATTTGCTGATCCCAGCCTTCATTTTTTAGAAACGCGAGATCGCTGAGTACATTTTTACTGCCAGGTACAATAATTAAATCAACAGCAGGAATTGCTTGTGTATGGCGCACGTAGGTTATATTTATATTCGGGTGTAATCGCAGAGCATCAAAATCGGTATGGTTACTAATATGTGGTAATAACAGTACAGCAATATTTATACTGGCATCGGTCACATTATTATCTATGGCCACAGCATCTTCTGCATCAAGTGCTAAATCGTGCAAGTAAGGTAATACCCCTAATACAGGTTTACCGGTGTACTCCTCGAGCCAATCTAGCCCACCTTGTAATAAACTAATATCACCACGAAAACGGTTAATCACAAAGCCTTTTACTCGTGCTTGCTCAGACTCGCTTAATAACGCCAAAGTCCCGACTAAGTGCGCAAATACTCCTCCTTTATCAATATCGGCAATAATAATAACAGGGCAATCCACTTGCTCGGCGTAACCCATATTTGCAATATCGTTTGCGCGTAAATTAATTTCGGCTGGGCTGCCAGCCCCTTCTACCAGTAATAAATCAAAGCGTTTAGCTAAACGCTTATGCGAGGTTAATACTGCATCCATAGCCACTTTTTTGTAGTCATGGTAAGCATCGGCTTCCATATTGCTGATAGCTCTACCATGAATAATAACTTGTGCGCCGGTATCACTATTGGGTTTGAGTAATATAGGGTTAAAGTCGATTTCAGGTTCAACTTTTGCGGCTATGGCTTGTAATGCTTGGGCTCTGCCAATTTCGCCACCATCGTGCGTTACGGCACTATTGAGCGCCATATTTTGTGGTTTAAACGGTGCAACATTAACCCCTTGGTTAGCAAACACTCTGCAAAGTGCTGCCACTAAGGTGCTTTTACCCGCATCGGAGGTGGTACCTTGTACCATTAATGTTTTCATTATTTACCCACCAGCTGGCGCTTACGAAAATACAAGATACTTAAAAAGAATAGACTACCAATAGCCGCCGTGATCACCCCTATTGGCAGCTCTTGGTTAGCGAGTAATGAACGTGCCAGTACATCGACCCATACCATAAATATGCCCCCGACTAATCCGGTCATTAATAATCCAACGCTGCTGCCTTGAGAGATAAAAAAGCGCACTATGTGCGGCACCATTAAGCCAACAAAGCCAATTCCGCCACACATAGCAACCAATACGGCTGTGATCAATGAGCTTAAAATAAGCATTAAAATTCGAAAGCGATGCACCCGTACACCAAGCGTTGTTGCGCTTTCATCACCTAACAACATGGCATTAAGTTGGCGTCTAAAACCTAACATAATGACTGTACATGTAATGATGACCAAGGCAGGTAATAACAGTGACGGCCATTGCGCCCTAGCAAAACTTCCCAAAGTCCAAAATAAAATAGCCGCGACGGCCTGCGGATCGCTCCAATAAAGTAACAAACTGGTAAAGGCGCTAAATAAAAATGATAAGGCCACCCCAGCCAATAACATCGACTCAACTTGGGCGTTGCGTTGACTGCCAGCAATTAAAATTAATAACCCCATTGCTACTAAACTGCCAATTAAGGCTGCTGCTGATAGCGCAATGCCTGCGCCTATTCCAACAAAAGCCATTAATACTACGACTCCTAATGATGCTCCCGACGAAATACCAAACAAATAAGGGTCAGCCAATGGATTACGAGTAACTGTTTGTAATATCAATCCAGCAATCGCTAAGCCGCTGCCGGCCAAAAAAGCCAGTAACGTACGTGGCATTCTTAATTCAATAATAATGCGGCTGGTAAATGAGGCCTCGCTTGAAAAAGTTAAGCTATGGTATACATCTGCGAGCGAGGTAGGGGCAGCACCAAAGCTCAATGCCACAAATAAACTAAATACAGCGCATAACAGTGCAATAATTAACGCCACACCATGGTTAGACATAATCGCCATGTTATTGGTATCCATAATAATAGGTAATATGGGGAATAGACTCGCCATTGGACGCCGTTTGAGGGTGAGTATTAACTTGCGTGCAAACACCAAAAACCTCATCAAGCATTTGCTCGGTGATCACCTTATTAGGCTTTCCCGCGCTAGCGATTTCTCCGTTTTTAATAACCACTAACTCATCGCACATGGCTGCCGCTAAATTTAAATCATGAAATGAAGCAAACACAGTAATGCCCAAAGATTTAGCCAGCTCCATTAATTGAATTTGATATTTAACATCCAGGTGGCTTGTGGGTTCATCCATAATGAGTAGCTGTGGTTGCTGCACAATCGCTCTGGCAATAAGCGCTCGTTGCTTTTCACCGCCAGATAGTGAGTCAAATGACTGATTGCTATGAGATTCAAGCCCAACACGACTAATAGCCTGCGCTATTTTTTGTTTATCTGCTTGGGTGGTCGAGCTAAATAGCGTTTTATGCGGGGTAAGCCCTAGAGCTACAACATCGAATAACGAGAGATTAAATTGCGACGGTGTTTCTTGTAGCACTACCGCAACTTGCTTGGCATAGTCTTCACTTTTTAGCTGCCAAATATCGGTATCGTTAAATTTAATGTCGCCTGCTGATGGCTGATTAAATCGATATAAGCACCGCAGTAAACTCGACTTTCCTGCCCCATTAGGGCCAATTAAACCAATAAATTTACCACGCTCAATGCTCACATTAATGTGCTTAAGAATTAACGTATTGTCCACTCGCCAAGAAACGTTGTTAACGGTTAAAAGCGGTAAGTTTAAAGAGGTGTGAGTGTGCAAAAAATTATCCTAGGCAGGGAAACACCCACACTCAGTACTAATACGTACCAAAAAGAAAATGAGTTAACCCGCTCGTTATATGAAGTTTTAAGGCATTTGTATCTGACTTACAGTAAAACTGATCACAGTTACGGGAATAGTTGAGGAGTTACACCTCATTCCAAATGCTTGGCTATTATGCGCAGATAAGTAAATAATTTAAAGCAAAAAAAACCGCACTCAACTGAGTGCGGTTAAAAGGGAGTGTTTTAACTAAGGTTTAGTTAAAACTTATATTCCATACCTAAACCTAGGTAATCTTGGTCAACATTGTTGTCCATATCAAAGCTTGAGTAAAAACCAAATACTTTAAGGTTTTTGTTTAGTTTATGGTCAACACCTACCGATATCGCGCTTTTATCATCGCTGTCATCAAAATCCATTGTTTGGTATTGCACTTTGAAAGTGTTGCTACCCATAAGGTAAGCTGCATTCACTAAGTAACCGTCAGCCTCAGCGCTGCCATCTACTTTTTCTTGTGTTTGGTACATTGCGCCAAGTCTAAAATCTTCAATTTTACCTTGAACTGTTGCACGCACTACATCGTAACCATTGACTTCGCTATCAGCAGCAATGGCAGCATATACTGCGCTCTTTTTAAGGCCTGCATCACCGTAAGTTAACGCCACTGAGTAGCCATTTTTGGCATCTACGTCGTCTTCTGCAATAAATGACGCTAATACTTTAAAACCTTCATATGAGTTTGAAGCATAAGATACTGAGTTACCTAAACGATTTTCACCTTTAAAGGTATTTTTTATATCACCTTCAAGATCGTTGAAAAGATCTAGTTTCCCCTGCGCTTGCTTAAGCGCGGTGTCGTTGCGGCCTATCACAACCTGACCGAATCCGCCTTTAAAGCCCACATATTGATTACGCGCTGAAATATTGTCGTCATCACCTTTAGAATCGGCATCAGACACATCAACCTGAAATTCAAACTTATAAACCGCTTCTAAACCGTCTGAAATTTTTTCAGACCCTTTAAGTCCGAAACGAGATGCATTACTTTTAATTTCAGTAAACGACCCTTCACCATCGTCAGATGATTGAACGGTTACATTTGCTTTACCGTAAATGTCTACCTCTGCAAGTGCATTAAAAGATAAACCACTAAGTAGGGCTAAGCATAAGCTCGATTTTGCAAATTTCATGTTATTTCCTCGATAATCACAATAGACTAATTTTTAAAACAGCAGCAGTGTGTCACCACTAAATGACAAAAATATTACAAAGGACACATTTTTGTCTTTTTAAGTTAATAAAACTGCATTAAATCTGAAATCAAAATAACATGTAAAATAAACTGCCTACCGACTACTTACTTTGTTTCAATAAACTCGGTGTCATTTGCGACAACAAATTAACCAAGGTTTCTATCAACTCTTTCTGTTCGTTATCTCTATGATAGGCAACAAATACATCTCTTGAGGTATTTTCTACCCCTTTTACATGAAAAAGTTCGCCTTTTTCTAAATGATCTTTAACTAATACCTGTGGAATAAACGCACTACCGCCACATTGCAGTATTAAATCAAGCGCTATACGCCCTGTACTGGTTCTAAAATAAGGCGGTGTTTTACCGGTAAACTGACGCGCATGCCAAAGAGAAAACGTGGTTCCCCAATCAACATACACATATTGATTATCAAAAAAGTTATCACTGGTTGCCGTATCGTAACCACTCACCGGAATAATGGGCAGTTCACAAATACGTTCAACCACAAGTTCATCAACTTTAGGAGGATCAAATAAAATAGCTAAATCAAGGGTGCGCTCCAACAATAAGCGAGTGCTTTCTTGTTGCGCTTTCACTTCTGCCACCAGCGATACACCAGGCATCGCCGATACAATATTTGTAATACCAAACTGTAAAAATGCATCCCAAATATTAGGCGTACCTGCTAAGCTAATTTGCTTATGCATATTATCTGCAAGTGCAACATCCACTTTGGCTCTTTGCATCCCAGTAATAATCATTTGCGCATGCGGTAACAAACGCTCACCCGGTGCAGTGAGTTGTATATTATTACGCTGACGAATAAATAAATTTACGCCTAAGCCCTGCTCTAATTGGCGAATTCTAAAACTCACCGCAGACTGCGTTATATATAGGTTTTCTGCCGCTTTACCAAAATGGCGAGTACGCACCACTTCAACAAATGTTTTTAATAAATCTATGTCCAATTTTTTATCCTCACGATAAAAATTTTTTGTTTAAAAAAATAGCGATTATGTCCCATACTCCAGCTAATAATTGGTATGAGGGTACAGCTATGAGCAATGATATTTCACTACTTCGTCAAGCATTCGTAAGTCAACGTCAATTTTATGATGACCAAAACTTTCCACGCGGATTTAGCCGCAGCGGACACTTTACCCTGTTAGAGGCAAGTATTTTAGAACAGCACGGTGTTGTTTTAAAAAGCCTGTATAACAAAACAGTTGAGCCACAAAACGAACATCAGCAACAATTTGTAAATGCTGTCAGTGGCATAATAGAGCCAAGTAACCCAATTGAGCGAGCATGGGTTAAATATTTAAAGTTAACAACCTGCAAAACAAAATTCCATACATTATTTGGACGCTCAAAAATTTCAGGGCCAACACCAATAAGCCAAGATTATTATTCTGAGGCAGACAATCTATAAGTCACTACAATAGTTGCTTTTTGGCGTTTTAGCAGTTACAACTTGTATAAGCAAACAATTTTGCAAAATTTAAACAAGGCTGTTACGTGACGCACAGAATACTTATTGTTGAAGACACTCCTACTATTGCGCGAGTGCAAAAGCATATCGCGCAAAAAGTCGGCTACGAGGTTGATATTGCTCAATCCTTGGCTGAGACTAAAGAGCTTATAAGTAAGCACCATTATTTTTGCGCAGTGGTCGACTTTATATTACCTGACGCGCCACAAGGTGAAGCTGTTCCATGCACCATTGCAGCAGATATTCCTACCATAGTGATGACAGGCAATATCGATAAGCATACCCGTGACACCGTTGAAAAATACCCCATTATTGATTACATCATTAAAGGCAATAAACAAGCCTACGAGTATTTAGAAAAGCAGCTTTACCGCCTGCCCCGTAATAAGCATGTAAAAGTATTGGTTGTTGATGACTCTGCGTCAACACGCCAATACATATGTAGTTTATTAACACGTCACAAATATCAAATATTACAAGCAGCCGATGGCCTAGAGGCGCTTAAAGAGCTTGAAAGCACCCCCGATATTTCTGTGATTATTACCGACAAAGAAATGCCTAATATGGGCGGTATTGAGCTGTGTAATGAAATTAGACGCATTTATAGTAATAACGAAAAAGCCATTATTGGTATTTCAGGCGCTACTTCGTCTAATTTATCTGCCTTATTTTTAAAAAATGGAGCAAATGACTATTTATACAAACCATTTAACAGTGAAGAATTTTACTGCCGGTTAAGTCAAAACGTCGATATGCTAGAGCATATCGAAACTATAAAACGACAAGCCAATACAGATTACTTAACTAAACTCCCTAATCGTCGTTACTTTTTTGAAGAGGCTAACAAGTCATTAAAGCAGTTTAAAAAAGCAAAAGCACCAGCCATGTTAGCTATGCTTGATATTGACCATTTTAAAGCTATTAATGATACCTATGGCCATGATGCCGGAGATGAAGTGCTTAAAGGGCTGGCTGTATGCTTTAATAAATATTTTGAAAACCAATTGGTTGCCCGTTTAGGCGGAGAAGAATTTGCGGTATTTTTTACTGAACTGACCGAGCAAGAAGCACTAAAACGACTAGAAAGTTTTCGATTATTTATTGAGCTTAATAGCCATGAGTTTAGCCAAGCACAAATCAAGTTTACGCTGTCGATAGGCTTCAGCCACAGTGAAACCTATCAAATTGACGAACTATTAAAACAAGCCGACTTAAAGCTCTACAAAGCCAAAGAGTCGGGGCGTAATAAAGTGGTTTAGTTTAACTAAACCACACCTGAGGCGACAATGGCTGCTTTTCTGCGTTTACGCGACTGATGGTATGAATCCCAACTAAAAATAGCCAGTGCACTCCAAATACACGCAAAGGTAATTACACGCTCAGCATCAAACACTTCACCATAAAACACCACTGCTAAAATAAACATTAAGCTAGGCCCTATGTACTGAAAAAACCCAAGCGTTGTGTATTGCAATCGCTTAGCCGCGCCGGTAAAACACAGCAATGGTAGCGTAGTCACTATACCTGCACTTACTAATAGCGCATTAGTTAGCCAATCATTCGCTGGTAAATTAGACGTTTCAGTCGGCACCATTAACCACCAATAGGTCAGTGCCACCGGTAATAATATTAATGCCTCAATTAAAATCCCAGGCAGGGCATCAACCTGTAGTTTTTTACGTAATAGGCCATATAACGCAAAAGAAGTCGCTAACGAAAATGCCACAATCGGAAATGAACCAAAACTAATTAACTGTAATAAAACACCTGTAAAAGCCAAGGCAACAGCAGCTCCTTGCAACTTACGTAACCGCTCGTTTAAAAACACCATACCAAGTAATACATTTAACAAAGGATTGATATAGTAGCCTAAGCTGGCATCTAGCATGTGGTTGTTATTAATAGCCCATATAAACAACCCCCAGTTAAACCCCAATAAGGTCGAGGTAACAACTAGCATCAGAATTAATTTAGGTTGGATTAAAATGCGTTTAATTTTATCCCAGTAGTTGAGCACACTTACCACCAAAATAAGAAACATCACTGACCAAATAACACGATGCATTAAAATTTCAAATGCTGATACATGTTGGATCATCTTAAAATAAATGGGTGCTAGGCCCCACATAAAAAAGGCGAGGCAGGCAAAAATGGCGCCCTTTCGCTGCTCGGTATCAATCGACATAGTAACCACTTGATGATTTAAAAGGCCGTAAGTTTAACCCCCTCTCACTTTTTAGCCAACTAAATACGTGCCCGTTCCAAACGCTATTTGTACCGACTGCTCGTTATGTAACTCCATCCGGCACACGCACACTTTATTTCCTGAGCGAATAAGTGTGGCGCTGGCAATAAATACCTCCCCTTTACCTGGGCGTAAATAATCAGTACGTAAATCTATGGTGCCCAGTGTTGCTAACTTTTTATGCACACTGGGTAAGTCGGCATCGTCTAGTTTTCCTATTACACTTGCTGCAGCAAGCATTCCGCCTACATTGTCGAGCACCGCAGAAATCACTCCACCGTGAAGAATCTTTTGCGCCGGATTACCAATTAATACGTCTTGCCAAGGAAATGATATTTTAGCTTGTTCAGTACTAAGTGACTCTACTGCTATTTTTAAAAACTGGTTAAAGGGCATGTTATTAACAAACAGCGCCCCTACTTGATCGATCAACATTTCTTTATTCATTATTATTCTCTATGTTTTTAGTGGTACGATGAGTAAAGCACAGCTTGAGGCTATTGTAACCCCCTGCAGATTTTAGTTTATCACTACAGATGTGTGTACCAAGTAATGAAAGCTAAAGACATCCTGATAAAAAACCACTAAAATAGCGCCGATGAATACACTAACTCCTTCTCCTAATACGCTTGTGCGTAAACCCGAAACTGTACTCAAACAAGTGTTTGGTTACAGTGAATTTCGCGACGGTCAAAGTGCAGTAATTGATGCCGCCATTAATGGCCAAGATTCATTAGTATTACTGCCCACCGGTGGTGGTAAATCGGTGTGTTACCAAATACCCGCGTTGGTATTAGAGGGAGTCACCATTGTTATTTCTCCGCTGATCTCTTTAATGCAAGATCAAGTCACCCAGTTACAAGCACTGGGAGTTAAGGCCGCTTATGTCAATAACAGCCTAGCTCGCGAAGAACAACAATTAGTGTATCAGCAACTGCATCAAGGGCTGATAAAGCTACTTTATGTAGCTCCTGAAAAAGTGCTACAACGCGATTTTTTAGAACGGCTCTCTCATTTGAATGTGAGCTTGTTTGCTATTGATGAAGCACACTGTGTTTCTCATTGGGGTCACGATTTTAGACCGCATTATTTTCGTTTAAATGAGCTTAAACAACGCTTTGCACATGTGCCTATGATGGCACTCACTGCCACTGCCGATAAAGCGACTCGCTTTGATATTGTTGAGCAACTCAAGCTACAACAGCCCTACATTCATACCGGCAGTTTTGATCGCCCTAATATTCGTTACACCATAGAAGAAAAATTTAAACCTATGGTGCAATTACTGCGTTATTTAAAAGAGCAAAAAAATCAAAGTGGTATTATTTATTGCACCAGTCGTAAACGTGTTGATGATATAGCTGAAAAGCTTGCTGATGCAGGCCTTAATGCTGCCGCTTACCATGCGGGAATGAGTAACGAGCAACGTCAGTTTGTGCAAACCGGATTTGCCCGTGACGATATTCAAATTGTGGTTGCCACCGTTGCCTTTGGTATGGGAATTAACAAGCCTAATGTACGCTTTGTTCTGCATTACGACATTCCAAAAAGTATTGAAGCTTATTACCAAGAAACAGGCCGTGCTGGACGAGATGGACTGGCTGCAGAGGCCATCATGTATTTTGACCCTGCCGATATAGGCCGAGTTAGACGCTTTTTTGAAGATATTGACGATGAACAACGCCGCCGCGTAGAAGAGCAGCGCTTTAATGCCATGGCCAGCTTTGCCGAAGCACAAACGTGTCGTCGTCAAATATTATTGAACTACTTTAGTGAGTACCAACGCGAGCCCTGTGGGAACTGTGACATTTGCTTAAATCCACCTAAAAGTTTTGATGGCACATTAGTCGCACAGCAAGCGCTTTCGTGTGTGTATCGCGCGCAACAACGATTTGGATTGGGTTACATTGTAGAGTTATTACGCGGCGCGAATACTAGCCGCATTCGTGATAACAATCACCATGAACTTAGTACTTATGGCATAGGTAAAGATAAAAGCAGTGAATTTTGGCTTAGTATTTTACGCCAACTTATTCATCAAGGGCTATTAAGCCAAGATATAACTCAAGGCGCTTCATTGCGTTTAACTGAAGCTGCACGCGCTATTTTAAAAGGTGAATATGCGCTGCAATTGGCCGAGCCTCGCCTACAAGCTAAGCACGTTTATCAGGATAAATTAGCGCAGTTTAATTACGATAAAAAACTATTCGCTCGCCTGCGTGCATTACGTAAAGAATTAGCCGATGCCGATGATGTGCCGCCTTATGTGGTCTTTAACGATAAAACGCTAGCCGAAATGGCGCAGCTTATGCCCACTAACGACAGTGAATTTTTAAAAGTGTCGGGGGTTGGTTTTACTAAATTAAACAAGTATGGCGGTGAGTTTTTAACCGCAATTCGACACTACCTAGCAACGCAATAAGCCCCTTATGACCGAACTTGAATACGATCACACACATCAATGTATTATTGTTAAACCGACAGAGCTGCCGCACGATGAAGACTTTGAATTGTGGGGAACGTTATTTTTGCACAGCGATGAAATTAGCATTAATGAGTATGCCGCTGGGGCAGATCGTCATCAACTGCGTTTTAACTATGCTAACCACACATTTAATTTAAATTTTGAGCATTACAGCCAAAGTGTGTGGATTAATGGTGAAGGACAAGATGCCGACAACCTATTGGCAGCGTTAACATTTTATTTAACTTAAATGCATAGCTAATACCTTATAATCGCTATAAAAATAAAACTAAATCTGTCTTTTACTTACATATCAATAACAATGATGTAAGCTAAGAGTAAGTGTTTTATTTTGCAAAATAGCGCTAAAGAGGGTCAATGTTAAATAGAAAATGGATTGCACGTAGTTGTTTTAGCCTTTCTATTTCGAGTATGTTTATGCTCAGCGTTTGCGCGCAAGAAACGCCACTAGCCCAAAGCTGCCCTAGTGACGACTCATCGCAAACTCATGAAATTAATTTGCGTCGTCAAATTACATCTCAAACTCCAACACTCATAGCACAAAGTAACACTAAAATTGCCTCCATTACTTTGCAACAGCTTAATGTATTTAATACTGAACTAGAGGCTGAGAACAATGCATTATTTCGTTTTGCCAATCGAGCACACATACAAACCGAGCCTGAGGTAATTAAGAGTATTTTACTGTTTAAGTCAGGCGATAACTTTAATCCAAAAGCGCTGGCCGAATCTGAGCGGTTACTAAGAAAACAAAGTTATTTATATGATGCACAAATTATTGCTGACGAAAATTGTGATGGAAATATTGATGTAACAGTAATTACTCGGGACCTATGGACTTTACTGCCCGAACTTAGTTTTAGCCGTAGTGGTGGTGAAAATAAATCAAGTATTGGTTTTCGCGAATCTAACTTATTTGGTTGGGGCAAACGGTTATCGTTTGCACGTAAAACAGACAGTGACCGAAATGGTTATTTATTTGTTTACGATGATCCTAATATCTTATCAACTCGCTACCGAGGGCGTTTAGAGTATGCCGACAACAGCGACGGCAAAAGTCATTTAGTTGAACTAACCTACCCGTTTTATGCCATCGATACGCCCTATAGTTATGGCGCCCTGAGTTACTCAACCCAACGAGAAGAAGCCTTATACATCAGAGGTGAAAAGTTTAGTGAGTTTGAACAAAAAACCGACCTAAACCAGGTATTTTTTGGCCATTCTAAAGCCCTTAGTCATAACTGGACCCAGCGCTTGAGCCTTGGTTATATTGATGAGCAACACACTTTCAAAGCGATTGATTCTACCACTACAGCAGTGGCTGAAAACAGAAGCTTAAGTTACCCCTACATCAGCGGCCATTGGTTTGAAGATAACTTTATAAAAGTACGTAACTTTGACAGTATTTATCGTACTGAGGATTTAAATTTAGGCTGGAATATCAAAGCCACCCTGGGCTACTCCGATGAATCAATGAGTAACGACGATAGCCGCGCTGTGTACTCGTTTAATTTTAACAAAGCCCATTTTAGCACTAACCATACCCTTTGGCGTTTTCATGCAGATATTCAAGGCTATTGGAATAACGAGAAAAAACAGCTCGAAAACTTGCTCACTACTAGCCAAATTCAATATTATTTAAATACCAGTATTGATCAATCTTGGTATGTAAAAGCAAGGCTGCAATACGCAAAAAACCTCACCAATGATAAACAGCTCACCCTAGGGGGCGAAACTGGACTTCGTGGCTATCCTATGGAATTTCAACATGGGGATCGGAGTTTTTTAGTCAGTTTAGAAAAGCGCTATTACTGGGAATATGACTTACTACAGCTGTTTAAAGTGGGAGGGGCGGCCTTTTTAGATATTGGTCGAGCTTGGTATAACAACGACTCGAACACTCAGTATCAAGTTGAGAACACCCCAGTGCTAAAAAATGTGGGCTTAGGTTTGCGCCTTGCGCCAAGTCGTGCCAATGCAGGTACCATGATCCACCTTGATATAGCCGCGCCGCTAAATAAATATGATGATGTTGACTCGGTACAATGGCTGCTCAGCGTCAAAAATTCTTTTTAAAATCACTACTGCGCGCCTACGTTAAACGTTACACTTTGCGCCTATCATTATTGTGAGAATACATTTTGGAATTAATCACCCTTTTAGAGCTTTTGGGCACACAATATAAACTTATCGTGACCGTGATTGCCCTTTTGAGCTTTCCGCTACTATTAAAAGTAACTAAAAGATTACTCGAAAAAGCTATCAGAGGTAAAATCGATTTACACCGAAAGTACCGTGCAGAGCTACTACTAAAAATAATACTCGCCTTTGTGATGCTGTGTTTAGTATTAGTTTTTTGGGGAATAGAACTGCGTGGTTTACTGGTATTAGGCTCTTCTTTATTTGCCATGCTAGGCGTTGCACTCTTTGCGGCGTGGTCATTGCTGAGTAACTTAACCGCGTTTTTACTGATGTTTATTCAAAATGACTGCCGTGTAGGCTATTGGGTAAGAATTGTGGATGGAGCCAACGCCATTGAAGGGCGTATTATTGAAATGGGGCTGATGAATGTCTTACTCGAACACGTTGATGGCCACAGAGTGATTTACCCTAATAACTTATTTGTTACCCGCCCGGTGTTAGTGCTTAATACGGAGCCTAAACCAACAAAAGCGCCTAAAATTAAACGCATTATTGGCCCTAAACCTCGTAGCTAAACAACACCTATTAAAAAACCGCGTTAGCTTAAAACTAAGGCGGTTTTTTTATATCTACAGATAGAGTCATACCAATTCACTTAATTGAGCAAATTGGTATTAATTATTTAGTTCAGCCGTTTTCAGCTCATCATCTAAATCATTTATCTCATCAATAAACGTTTCTAACTGCTGCTCTACCAAGCTATTTGCATGTGCAAAATAAGCAATATGGAATACGGCATCGCCTTCATTTACCAGTGGCATGGTCTGCTGGCCAATAATAATACCGCTTCGAGGAGCAAGGAGTTCAAGTTCTGAATCGCCAAGCGGACTGCTAATATAAGCAAGCACTTGGCCTTTCATTACTCGCTCACCTAACGATACTTGCGCTCTTACTATGCCGTCTACTTCAGCACGCACCCAACTAGTTGAACTTGCAATCACAGGATCAGGCAGTTTTTTAGGGCGTTTACCGCGTATCATTTTTAAATGTCGCATAACATAATCAACCCCTTGCACGCCTGCAGCAATCGCAATAGGGTCAAAGCGTAGTGCTTCACCCGCCTCATAAGTAATAACAGGTATACCTAAATTAGCGGCTTCACTACGCAGCGAGCCATTACGTAATGACGCATCTATAACCGCAGGCGTACCAAAGGCTTTAGCCATTTGCGCTGTTGCTTCATCGGCTAAATTAGCGCGAATTTGCGGTAAGTTAGTACGGTGAATCGCCCCCGTATGCAAATCAATAATATGCGTACAATGCACAGCTACTTGGTTAAAAAACATATACGCCATGCGACCTGCTAATGAACCACGCTCAGACCCCGGAAAACTTCGGTTCATATCACGGCGATCGGGCAGATAACGCGATTTATGAATAAAACCAAATACATTCACAATCGGGACCGCAATTAATGTACCACGAAGCTGATTAGGGTCGATTTTAGCCAGTAACTGGCGCACAACCTCAACCCCATTTAGTTCGTCGCCGTGTATAGCCGCACACACCATCAATACAGGGCCTTCCATTACACCGTTAACCACTTCAATAGGAATATTAAGCGGTGAATGGGTGTAAAGCTTTGCAGCTTCTAGCGCGAGTGTTTTACGTTCACCTACACCAATACTTTCACCTAATAGGGTGAAAGGTCGGTTAATTTTAACCTTTGCCACGAGTTGCCGTTCCTTTACTTGCAGCATTTTTCTCGATGAAATCAATCACCATGCCCGCAATGTCTTTACCTGTTGCCACTTCAATCCCTTCAAGACCTGGCGATGAATTTACTTCCATAACCAAAGGACCACGAGATGAGCGAAGTAAGTCAACGCCAGCAACGTTTAAGCCCATTGCTTTTGCCGCTGCAACCGCTGTTTTACGCTCTTCTGGCGTAATACGCACCAGTGTAGCGCTACCACCACGGTGAAGGTTTGAGCGGAACTCGCCTTCCTGTGCTTGGCGTTTCATTGCAGCAATCACTTTATCTCCGAGTACAAAGCAACGAATATCCGCACCACCCGCTTCTTTAATATATTCTTGTACCATGATATTGGCTTTTAAACCCATAAACGCTTCAATAACACTTTCTGCCGCTTTACGTGTTTCAGCAAGTACCACACCAATACCTTGAGTGCCCTCAAGTAGCTTAATAACAACCGGTGCGCCACCTACCATTTCGAGTAAGTCTTTTACGTCATCTGGCTTGCTAGCAAAGCCTGTTACTGGCATGCCTACGCCTTTGCGTGATAATAATTGTAGAGAACGTAATTTATCGCGCGAACGAGAAATAGCCACAGATTCATTAACCGGATAAACACCCATCATTTCAAACTGGCGTAATACAGAACAGCCATAAAAAGTAACTGATGCGCCAATACGCGGAACAATGGCATCAAAATCTTTTAGGTTTTCGCCGCGGTAATGGATTTCAGGTTGATCTGAGTTTATATTCATATAACAACGTAGCGCGTTAATCACTTTTACTTCATGACCACGTTGCTCAGCCGCTTCAATTAAACGACGCGTTGAATATAAATTTTTGTTGCGAGATAAAATACCAATTTTCATAGTTAAAACCTTAACTAAATTATGTTGAGCAAGCACATATAAGTATGTTTGCTACTCAACGAATTCTTATAATAAATGTGATAAAGCCGGATCAACGACTATACGATTTTCCATAGCTGTGCGTCCTAACAACATTCTAAACTTCATTGACGCACGACTTGTTAATGTAATTTCTATTGGCCAACTAAATTCGCCGGCATGTAATGTAGTTTCAATAAAGTAACGCAGTTCTTTTTGGCCACTAGAGCTGGTAACGTACTTCATTTTTTTAACTTTGGCATTGCAGGTAATTTGCGTTTGCTCGTCTTCTTGCAATGGTTGGGCTATAAATTTAACCCATTTTTCGCCTTCCACTTCATATTCTTCAATATTAATTGCATGAATACAGGAAGTACGTGCACCGGTATCTATTTTTGCTTTAATTTGCTCGATGCCCAGCTCGGGTAAACTCAACCACTCACGCCAACCAACTGTTATTTTTGTCGTCATAAATGTGCCCTTAGTAAAAAAAGTGTTTTATACGCTACAGCAAATAAAACACCAACAAAATAAATTAATCTACTCGATAAGCCGATTTGATTGACCTTTTAAGTTAACTCGTTTAACAATGCAGCTCTTACGTATGCATTTAACCATAGGCTAAAACATAAGTTTTTGTTGCTAAACTCAGTTTAACATATACAAAGTAAAGCTAAATTTTATTTATTTAACTAGGGTCTGTTGACCTTTACAAATTAATATTTGTTCAAACTAGGGGCAATTTAATCGCGGCGCGAGGTTTGTAACCTAGTGGGCTAAGTAAAAATCGAGCAACAAAGAGTTAACTGCCCCTAGGCAGAACCCTTCGGGCAGCGCCTATTTGGCATTGATGCTGTGTTATCGCCTATTTATGGGGAATAACCACACTCTGCCTTGCCTAAATACCAAATAGACTGCTGTAAATTTAACCTTGAAAGATAAACAGATCCTAAATACATTACAGTTAACTGTATTAAAAATATACTATCGATGAGAAATTATTATGATTAATGGCTTACTTCATGCGCTTATTCTTGATGAAAAAGGCGGTGCACGCCCCATAGAAAACAGCAAGCAATTACACCAATGGCAACCTACTGATGGAAAACTGTGGGTGCATATGGACTACAGCCAAACAGATGCGGTAGATTGGTTAAAAAACTGCGGGCTGTTAAACGACTATGAACTGGAATCACTCACTGCTGATGAAACGCGTCCACGAATAACGCCAACAACTAATGGCCATATGTTATTTTTACGCGGGATCAACTTAAACCCAGCACAAAGCCCTGAAGACATGGTATCTATTCGGTTATTTATAAATAACGATGTGGTGATCACCACGCGTAAGCGCCGATTATTATCAGTGCAAGATATTCTAGCCTCGTTGAATAATAATGAGGGGCCATGCAGTATTTCTGAATTGGTGTGTACATTAGCGCACAAGCTCACTTCACGTATGCAAACAGTAATTGATGAGCTAGATGAAAGCTTAGATGATTTTGAAGAGGAAATTGATGAGCCCAGTAAAAAGTTTGATAACCAAGGCTTGTCGCAACTTCGTCGTCAAACCATCGCGCTAAAACGTTACTTAAAACCACAAAAAGAAGCACTCAGTAGCATGGTTAATAATCATTACCCATGGCTTTTTGACGATGATAAAGCCAAGCTAAATGAAACCACCAATTTACTTATTCGCTATTTAGAAGAGCTCGATAGTTCAATAGAGCGCGCACTTGTTATCCAACAAACCATTACAAACCAGGTCTCTGAGCAATTAAATCAGCGGATGTATGTAATGTCGGTGGTGGCTGCTTTATTTTTACCGCTGGGCTTTTTAACGGGATTATTGGGGGTCAATGTCGGCGGTATACCTGGAACAGAAAGCCCCTATGCATTCACTGCATTTGTGGTGTTTTTAATTGTTTTAACTGGTGGGATTGGTATTTACTTTAAAAATAAAAAGTGGCTGTAATTACAATACAGATCCAATAAGACACAAAAAAGGCGAACATATTGTTCGCCTTTTGCATTGGTAATCCTTACTCTTGAAAGTAAGTGCCCCAACCGTCGTATTCAACATCGCATTCAACAGCAAGTTGCGCGAGTTTGTCAACGTCTTCCATTATCACGTCGACATCTAATTCGGCTTCAACAACGATGTCAAAACTCCAAATTTTTTCACCGTCTTCAAGCTCAAGTTCTGCTGGCTCTTCTACATCGTAACCTAGTTTAAACGCAGCCAATGCCGCTTGTTCTAACTTAGTAAAGTCTTCACATACAAAGTGGTGTTCTACTTCATAAAGAATTTCTGGATCGGAACCATCTTCAAGTAGTGAAGTTACGATGTCTTCACTTATTTCACGCCAGTTTTCCATTATTTCTCTCTCACTTGAGCATCTAATTCTGTTATTTTAGCAGCCATAATACTGTGCACACTTTTAGCATGTTCACGGGCACTGATACTGTTATCAAGTGCTATGGGGGCTAACATTTCAATGTAAATTGTACCATTATCCCAGCGATTTAGTTTAATGGTTTTATCGGTTGTGTTCATACATACTGGCACAACAGGCACCTCTGCACTCATTGCGGTATGAAATGCACCGGTTTTAAAGGGGAGTAAACCACGACCATAACTACGCGTCCCCTCAGGGAACATCCACACCGATAAGCCTTTTTGTTTTATTTTAGCCGCTGTTTTTGAGATTGTGCCAGCAGCTTTTGAACGATTTGAACGGTCGATTAAAATATTACCCGACAACCAATAAAGCTGCCCAAAAAATGGGATCCATTTAAGACTTTTTTTGCCAACGCTCACACAATTTTTTGGTACCATGGCTGGAATAGTAAATAAATCGTAGCTATTTTGATGATTCGCTACATACACAGCAGGCCCCACCTTAAGCGCATCGGGATGATATTTTAGTTCTAATTTAACCCCAAGCATTTTAGCCATTGAGCCAAACCAACTTGCAATAACGTGCACATTATTAGGATGAAATGGTCTAAATATTGATAACAACAAACCAAAAAAACAACTTAATAATATAAACAACAGCATTATTAAAATACGTATAACAGCTAGCAAGTGCGCCTCTCCAATATAACCACAATCATGTATTGCTTTATTATAACGCTATTTTGTTGCGCAGACGAGAAAATAGCGCACAAGCGTTCGCTGAAATAAAACAGTCATAAAAAACGGCTTACCTAAGTAAGCCGTTATCTAATTTAGTCTAATTTTCCGAGTGTTTTAACTTTGCTCAGTATCTGAATTTGGCTCATCAGCTTGCTGAGGTGTTAACTCTACCACGGCTTCATCAACGCGCTGTAAACCACGAGGTAACTTGTTCCCTCTGCGGCCTCGCTCGCCATGGTAATGCTCAAGGTCGCTTGGTTTAAGCGTCAATTTACGCTTACCTGCATGCAGCGTAACACTGCTCCCTTGCGGCACAACAGCTAATACTTTTACAAACTCTTCGCGCGCTTGTACTTTAGCGCCCGGAATAGAAATAATCTTATTGCCCTTGCCTTTACCTAGCTTAGGTAAATCACGCAGTGGGAATAACAACATTCGCCCCTCGTTAGAAATTGCCATACAGTAATCACTGGCAACGTCATTAACCCGTATTGGCGATAACAACACACCACCTTTTGGCACACTCACTAAGGCTTTACCGTTTTTGTTTTTACTGACTAAATCTTTAAAGTCAGTAATAAAGCCATAACCGGCATCAGAAGCCATTAGCAATACTTGAGCGTCTTCACCCATAACTACGTGCTCAAAGCTTGCGCCTGAGGTTAAGTTAAAGCGCCCTGTCATAGGCTCGCCTTGGCTTCTTGCAGAAGGTAGGCTGTGGGCATCGGTCGCAAATGCACGCCCAGCTGAATCTAAAAATACCGCAGGTTGATTACTTTTACCTCGCGCTGATGCTCTATAGCCATCACCGGCACGGTAATTTAACCCTTCTACATCTAAGTCATGACCCTTACCAACACGTGCCCAGCCTTTATCAGATAAAACAACAGTCACAGACTCTGAAGGGATTAAATCTTTTTCGCTCAGAGCTTTGGCTTCCACACGCTCAATAACAGGTGAGCGACGATCGTCGCCATACATTTCTGCAGCTTCTTGAATTTCTTTTTTAAGCAACGTCGACATGCGACGGTCTGAGCCTAATGTTTGCTCTAATTTGTCACGCTCTTTGGCTAATTCGTCTTGCTCACCACGAATTTTAAACTCTTCAAGCTTTGCTAAATGGCGAAGTTTTAATTCTAAAATGGCTTCCGCTTGAATATCAGTCAACTCAAAGCGTTCCATTAATAATGGTTTAGGCTTATCTTCAGAGCGGATAATTTCTATAACTTCGTCAATATTTAAAAAGGCAGCAAGCAAGCCTTCTAAAATATGTAATCTTGCGAGTACTTTATCGAGTCGATATTGCAAACGACGACGCACTGTTTCACGTCTAAAGGTTAACCATTCAGTTAAAATACTACGTAAGTCTTTAACCTGTGGACGGCCATCTAAGCCCAGCATGTTTAAGTTTACGCGGTAATTTTTTTCAAGATCGGTTGTTGCAAATAAGTGCGCCATTAATGGCTCAGCTTTAATTCGGTTTGAACGCGGCACAATCACAATACGGGTTGGATTTTCGTGATCAGACTCATCACGTAAGTCAGCCACCATTGGTAACTTTTTAGCGTTCATTTGCGCTGCAATTTGCTCAAGTACTTTTGCACCCGAACATTGGTGCGGCAAAGCGGTAATGACGATATCGCCCTGCTCTTCACAATACACTGCACGCATTTTAATTGAGCCACGGCCGGTTTTATAAATTTTGTGAATATCAGCTTTAGGCGTAATTATTTCAGCATCGGTTGGGTAATCTGGCGCATGCACTAAATCCAGTAACTCTTCGAGCTCTGTTTTTGGCTTATCAAGTAATAAACAACAGGCACTGGCCACTTCACGCACATTATGCGGTGGTATATCGGTTGCCATACCCACAGCAATACCAGTTACCCCATTAAGTAATATATGCGGTAAGCGCGATGGCAACACTAAAGGCTCATCCATGGTGCCATCGAAGTTTGGCGTCCAATCAACGGTCCCTTGGCCTAATTCTTTGAGTAATACCTCAGAGAATTTAGATAAACGAGCTTCTGTATAACGCATTGCCGCAAATGACTTAGGATCATCAGCTGCACCCCAGTTACCTTGCCCATCCACCAAGGGGTAGCGATAAGAGAACGGCTGCGCCATCAGCACCATGGCTTCATAACAGGCACTATCACCATGAGGATGGTATTTACCTAATACGTCACCCACGGTACGGGCTGATTTTTTGTATTTTGCATTTGCCGATAATCCCAACTCACTCATCGCATAGATAATACGACGTTGCACTGGTTTTAGGCCGTCACCAACGTGCGGTAAGGCACGATCCATGATCACGTACATTGAATAATTTAAATAGGCGTCTTCGGTAAAACGCCCCATTGTTTGTTGTTCAATTCCTTGCATTAGCAAGGTATCTGTATCACTCATTAAAGCTTACCTAGTTTTTCTTATAGCTTACGCGGTAAATTACGTTTGCGTAATCATCGCTTACCAATAGACTGCCATCATTTAATTGTGCAAATGCAACAGGGCGTCCAAATGTCGTTTCGTCTTGCATAAAGCCGGTGATCAGTGGCGTATACTTTGTTACCTTGGCATTTTCTATAGTTACCACTGCCACTTTATAACCGACCTTTTTAGAGCGGTTCCATGAACCGTGCTCAGCTACAAATAACTGTTGTTTATAGCTATCAGGGAACTGCTTGCCGGTATAAAAATGAATACCTAATGGCGCAACATGCGCATCTAATGCCAATGCAGGTTGAGTGTAGTCAGCAATGTTTTTGCCTTCACCAAACTCCGGATCAACAATAACGCCGCCATGCACGTATGGAAAACCAAAATGTTCTTCTTCTTTAGTGATGCGGTTTAGCTCATCGGGTGGAATATCATCCCCCATCATGTCGCGGCCATTATCGCTAAACCATAGCATTTGCGTGCTAGGGTGAAAGTCAAAGCCTACAGTATTGCGCACACCTTTGGCTAAAGTGGTTATTTCTTTGGTGTCGGTGTTTAACGAAAAAATACGACCAAACCGAGGATCTTCTTCGCAAATATTACAGGGAACACCCACCGGAATAATCAGCTCGCCGTTTGGCGCAAAGCGTAAAAACTTCCAGCCATGGTGGCGCTCTGACGGTAAATCGCTATAAAACACTTCATACTCAGGGTTTTTGAGGTGCTTATCGATATTTTTAAAACGAATAATACGGTGCACTTCACCGACATATAAGTCACCGTCTTTAATCGCTAAACCCGAGGGCATATTCAGTCCCTCTGCAATCACTATTTTTTTATCTGCAACGCCGTCGCTGTTATGATCAATCAATGCATACACATTACCCGCATTACGCGAACCTGCATACACTATACCTCGGCTTGATACTGCAATTTGCCGAGCATTTTCAACATCATCAGCAAATAAGCTTATTTCAAACCCTGGGGCAGCCGTCAGCTTGTCGAGAATATTTTTCGCCATCACTGGCGATGACATAAAGCCGACTAACAACAGTGTGCTAAATAGTCTTTTCATTTGCCTCTCCTGTAGCCCAAAGGCTTATTAAACTTGTGCTTTGTTACCGTGATCTTCAAGCCATTGGCGGCGATCTGATGAACGCTTTTTAGCAAGTAACATATCCATCATTTCCATTGTTTGTTCTTCTTCATCAAGTGTTAGCTGCACTAAACGACGGGTATTTGGATCCATGGTTGTTTCACGCAATTGTAGCGGGTTCATTTCACCCAAGCCTTTAAAGCGTTGCACGTTTACCTTACCGCGTTTTTTCTCTGCTTCTATACGCGCTAAAATGCCCGTTTTTTCATCTTCATCAAGCGCGTAATAAACATCTTTACCAATATCAATTCTAAACAGCGGTGGCATAGCAACATACACATGCCCAGTTTTTACCAATTGTGGGAAGTGGCGCACAAATAAGGCACACAATAAAGTGGCAATGTGCAGTCCATCCGAGTCAGCATCCGCTAATATACATATTTTATTGTAACGCAGCCCTGATAAATCACTTGAATCGGGGTCAATACCCAATGCCACTGAAATATCATGCACTTCTTGAGAGGCCAAAATTTGCCCTGATTCTACTTCCCAAGTATTTAAAATTTTACCTCTTAGTGGCATGATTGCTTGGAACTCACGATCTCGCGCTTGTTTAGCTGAGCCACCCGCAGAATCACCCTCTACTAAAAACAATTCCGTGCGGTCATTATCAGCAGCACTACAATCGGTCAGTTTGCCTGGTAATGCAGGGCCTGAAGTAACACGTTTACGAACTACTTTTTTAGCCGCGCGTAAGCGACGCTGTGCATTTGAAATACACAATTCAGAAAGTAACTCTGCAGTGTCAGTGTGCTCATTTAGCCATAAGCTAAAGGCATCTTTTACGACACCCGATACAAACGCAGCACATGAACGTGATGAGAGTTTTTCTTTGGTTTGCCCTGCAAATTGTGGGTCTTGCATTTTTACCGACAATACATAACTACAACGTTCCCAAATATCATCTGGGGTGAGCTTTACACCACGTGGTAATAAGTTTCTAAATTCACAAAATTCACGCATCGCCTCTAAAAGCCCTTGGCGCAGGCCATTTACGTGGGTGCCACCTTGTGCGGTAGGAATTAAGTTTACATAACTTTCGGCAGTTGACTCACCGCCTTCAGGCATCCATACAACGGCCCAATCAGCGCCTTCAATAGAACTTGAAAACTCACCTACAAATGGGTCTTTAGGCAGTATCTCATAGCCTTTAACTGCTTCTACTAAGTAATCTTTTAAGCCGGTTTCATAAAACCACTCTTGGGTTTCTTTCGTTTGTTTATTTACAAACTTAATACGCAAACCTGGGCATAGTACCGCTTTGGCTTTTAATAAATGGTTAAGCTTAGTCAGTGAAAAGTTAGCAGAATCAAAATAGCTGGTATCTGGCCAAAAGCGCACGGTAGTACCGGTATTGCGTTTACCCACTGAGCCAATAACATTTAAATCTTCAACTTTATCGCCATGCTCAAAAGCCATTCTAAATTGCTGTGCGTCACGGCGAACCGTTACTTCCACACGGGTAGATAGCGCATTAACGACCGAGATACCTACCCCATGCAAACCACCAGAGAACTGGTAATTTTTATTTGAAAACTTACCACCTGCGTGTAATTTGGTGAATATTAGTTCAACCCCAGGAATACCTTCTTCAGGGTGAATATCTATCGGCATCCCCCGACCATCATCGCTCACTTCAAGTGAGTTATCTTCATGCAAAATGACATCAATACGCGTCGCATGCCCGGCCATTGCTTCATCAACACTGTTATCAATAACCTCTTGACCTAAGTGATTGGGGCGCGATGTGTCTGTATACATGCCTGGGCGGCGTTTTACCGGCTCTAATCCATTAAGTACTTCAATGGCTTCGGCGTTATAATTTTGTTGAGTCATAGTTTTTATCTTTATATACGCTAATATCTGATTTTAAGAAAATCGACAATGCTTGAAAAAGCTCGCTCAAAGCCATTAAAGCTATGATCGCCGCCAAATTCAATTAACTGTTTACATTGTGAGTAATACTTTATTGCGTGCTGAAAATTTAACACTTCATCCCCTGTTTGCTGTAATAAATACAACAGCTCAGGGTGTTTTAACTCTGTCACCGTTAATGCTTTTAACGCATCTATATGACGAGATTGTAATTGGTAATTATAATCTTGATACGGATTATAATTAGGCCCAAGTATAGGCTCTAATAATGTATATGGGGCAACGGCAGGATTAATTACCACCGCAGGAATTTGATAACGCTGCGATAAATACGTGGCAAAAAAACCACCTAACGAGCTGCCCAATAATACGGTATTCGGTGTTAATAGTTGTTCAAGCGCTATAATCGCCTCTATAGGTTCATGATTTAAGCGTGGCACACAATAATCAACATCATAGTGTGCCATAAGCTCACCAAAGCGCACAGCTTTATATGATTTTTCAGAGCTATTAAAACCGTGAATATAGATTACTCGTTTAACCATACCACGTCCGTGCGTATATGCACCTTTTGTTGCTCAGCATTTAAGTGCAGCATACGATAAGCCGCCCCTTTATCTTCTTGCTGCCAAGTAGCACTGTGCTTTGTAAACTGCACGGAACTGGCCGGTGTCGCGTAAATATCAAGCTCTCTAAATTGCTGTTGGTAGTCATTGTGAACATGCCCATGAAACAGCGCATCAACGCGGCCATTATTAACTAATAAATTTAATAGCTGCGGCCCATTTTCTAGCATGTGTTTGTCTAGGTAGCCATTAATAGGCAGTGGGTTGTGATGACAAAATGCAATATGACGATTATCTGAATCGACTAAACACGCCATAATTTCCTCTAAATGCGAGGGCGTCACCCACCCAGCAGGGGTATTTCCTTTAGAATTAATTAATATCAGTTCAAACCCTTGCGCCACAATATGTTTAGCGCGTTGTATTTGCCCGCCACTAATTAAATTGAGCTGATCAATTTCATCATGATTGCCGGGAACCCAAAATACGGGGCAATCAAGGTCACTATTATGAATCAGTTCAGCAAATAATAAATAGGAATTAAAGCTGTGATCTTGGGTTAAATCGCCACCAAATATCAAGGCATCAGGTTGCTGTTTTGCTATATCTGTAAGTGCCCTAGTAAAATGTTCTGCGGTGTTAACCCCAAAATACTCGCCCTGCTTATCGCTAAAAAGGTGACAATCCGTTATATGGGCTATACGAAGCTGGGCTTGCTCAAAATAATACGTATCATCAAACCAAGCCATTATTTACATCCCAATTAAGTGTTGATTGACCTCGCTCTACACAGGCAACCAACCAATCATATAAAAAAGCATTCAACTGATACTTTTCATCTTTTTGATGCATCTTAGGATTAGGGTAGCCATAGGAAGGTTTGATTCGTTGGTGGTAATCATGGTGGACAATTTCGGCTACTTTAGCATCATTATATAAGCGCACTGTTAAATACAAAGGCGAAATACCACTTACCATTCCTGATAACTGTTTAATAGATACATCAAGGGTGTACTTGGCATTGTCATCTATGTTGATGGCAAATTCACTGTGGCCCAGTTTGATTTCTCTAACACTGCCAATCGCTCGTTCACTAGGTAGTAATTTTAAAAGGCGTACGTAATTATGCTCACAAAGTGTTAAATACTTTGGAAGGCTTTGAATGTATCGATTAGTCGTTAAAAGTGCTGTCAAAATACCGCCATTACTATTAAAAAATTAAAAACTATGCCCACTTCTTACGTATTCTGTCGCGATTTAGTGCTAACCATTGCAAGCAAATTACCGTAGCCGCATTATCTATCTCGCCACGATTGAGTCGCTCAAATGCTTCATCTAAATCCATAATATGCGTTTTAATATCTTCACCTTCGGTGTCTAAGCCATATATACCGGTATTAATTTGGCTTAAGTCGGCGTGAGCTAAATATAAATATAAACGCTCTGTAGTACCGCCGGGGCTTGAAAGGTAAGACAACATAAACTCAAGTTCTGTTAAATTAAGTCCCGCTTCTTCAAACGCTTCTTTTTTAACAACCGACTCGTAATCTTCACTGCCATCGGTCATGCCCGCTATACATTCTAACAGCCAAGGCGTGTGTTTGCTTTTAATTGCGCCAATTCGAATTTGTTCAATTAGCAGCACTTGCTCAGTCACTGGGTCATAAGGCAACACTGCGACCGCATCGCCACGCTCTAAAATTTCTCGACGAATAACCTCAGACTCTCCACCCGCAAATAAGGCATGCTTAAATTGATAAAGGTTTATTTTAAAAAAACCATCATACAAATTTTCAATTGGTTTTAATCTCACATCGTCATGGGTAAATTTAATACGACTTTTATTCGCCATCTATTCTTTCCTTTTTGAGGGTGCAAATACATCAACGTCATTTAGGTATATATTCTGTTACACTTGAGAACGCTGTTTTACTAATTTTTTTTTTAGTTATTAGTTAAAACAGGTTAACATGCTACTAGTACAAAAATTGTCTAAGGACCGAACATCACATGAAAAAGAACATCCTTGCTGCACTGGTTAGTTTATCATGCGCATTGGGCTCAACCGTAGCCAATGCAGAAGATTTACTTCAAGTTTTTGAAATCGCAACAGCCAACGATCCTACCGTTTTAAAAGCAAAAGCCCAAGCTGATGCACAATCATACCAAAGCGATCGCGCTATGAGCGCACTATTACCGCAAATTGGTTTAAGCATGAGTTATGAAAAAAGTGACTCGACCTCTTTTCAAAGCGTAGGCGATTTATCAAACCAAGTTAAAGTCGAAAGTGAAACGGACCAATTCAGACGTGGTATTAGCTTAAGCCAAACGCTATTTGATTTGGGCGCGTGGAATTCACTCGGCATTGCTGACAAACAAGCACTGCAAGCTAGTGGCCAGTACGATTTTGCTAAACAAGATTTAATAGTACGTGTGGCTGAAGGCTATTTTAACGTATTAAGCGCTATTGATAACCTTGAATTTGTACAAGCTGAAAAACGTGCCATTGAGCGCCAACTTGAACAAACTAAACAACGTTACGCTGTAGGTTTAACGGCTATTACCGATGTACATGAAGCACAAGCACAATTTGATAACTCAGTAGCGCAAGAAATCATTGCTAATAATGCGGTAGAAACAGCCCGTGAGCAACTACGTGAGATCACCGGTAAATACCATGCAAAGCTAGATATGTTAAACACCGAAACGTTTTCTACTGTTAAGCCAAGTACGCCTGCAACTGATTTAGTTAAAATAGCGAAAGACAAAAACTTAAATCTGCAAGTATCAAAAATTACGGTTGATATCGCTAAAGAGCAAATTGAACTTGCTAAAGCAGGGCATTATCCAAAACTAACTTTAAATGCTAGTTACGGCGACTCATTAACAGATAGCGAGTTAAATGGCGCTAGTTTTGACGACCAGCCTCGTTCAGATTCAACATCTGTTGGACTTAACTTTAGCGTACCACTTTATTCAGGTGGCGCAACGGTTGCTGCAACAGATCAAGCACGTGCATTTTACGTTGCTGCGAGCCAAGATTTTGAAACGGATTATCGCGCAGTAACTCGCTCTGTTATTACTTCTTATAACCAAGTGGTATCTGATATTGCGACCTATAAAGCGCTTGAACAAGCGGTTATTTCAGCACAAAGTGCACTAAAAGCCACTGAAGCGGGTTTTGAAGTGGGTACACGTACCATTGTTGATGTGCTCGTCAGTACGCAAAACTTGTACAACGCAAAGCGTAATCTTGCTGATGTGCGTTATCGCTATGTTGTGTCAACGCTTCGTCTAAAACAAGCAACAGGCACATTAAGCCGCGAAGACTTAGTGGGTATAAACCAAGGGTTAAATACCGTTAACTAAACACACGACTTCATTATAAATAATTACTAAAGCCAGCTTTTTGCTGGCTTTTTGTATTTTTGAGCGCATAGCGTTAAACTAGCCTTTTATTTTTTAGAGAAATTTTTGTGGTCAACTCATCCCCTTTTAAAGCCTCTTTTTTAGGTCCTCGTTACTGGCTAACTTGGATTGGTGTCTTGTTTTTATATCTCATTTCTTGGTTACCACAAAAACTACAATTAGCCATGGGTAAACAGCTTGGACGCTTGGTTCATAAATATATGAAGCGCAGAAGGCACATTGCTGAAGTTAATATTAAACACTGTTTCCCTTCGATGAGCGAAGCCGAGCAGCAACACTTAGTATTAAAAAACATGGAAAATACTGGCATTGCCATGGTTGAAACCGGCATGGCTTGGTGGTGGCCACAATGGCGGGTCGAAAAAGTATTAGGATCAATAAAAGGACTTGAGCACTTTGAACGCGTACAACAATCAGGAAAAGGCGTTTTATTGTTAATTCCACATGTGCTTCATCTTGAAATGGCAAGTCGAGTGATGGGATTAAAGTGCCAAGGTATTGGTTTTTATCGCCCACACAATAACTCGCTGATGGAATATTTCACCACCAATGGACGCCTTCGCTCTAACGAATACATGGTTGGTAAAAAAGACGTAAAAGGGCTATTAAAAGCTTTAAAAAATAAAAAAGTTTGTTATTACTTACCTGATCAAGATTATGGCCGTAACCGCTGTGAGTTTGTGCCATTTTACGCAGTACCTGATACAGCAACTACCACCGGAACACTGATGTTTGCAGGCAGTAAAAATTGCGAAACCATGAGCCTAATTACGCGTCGGGATGACAACGGAAAATATCACCTAGAAATCGTGCCTGAGCTTGAAAACTTCCCAAGCGGCGATAATAAAGCCGATGTAACACGTGTTAATCAGCGCATGGAACAATCAATAAATGCCGCCCCTGAACAATATATGTGGCTACATAGACGTTTTAAAACACGACCCGATAAAGACGCCCCCTCTTTTTATTAAAGATGGGTTATTAAAATAACAAAGATGAGTGACAGCCATGTGGTTTTGGATTAGATATATACTTTTAGCTTTATTGTTAATTGGTGCAGCCATTTACTTTTTACTAAATGGTACGTCGTCACTTAATTATCAACAAACCACCAACGCTGCTGCTGAAGGGTTATCGCGGTTTTATGCATCAATTCGAGATAGAATTACTGTCAATAAAGACAATGACAAATTTGTCATTGAACTCGAAAAACCCGATCTTAGCCTCGACAGAGCGCTAAACCAACGCTCTTTTGTAGTAGAGCCTATGCCTTTAAATTGGAGTGGAGAAGTAGGCCCGCGTCGCTTTCAACGTGACTCAACCTTGCGTACTGTACTGACCCAATATGCTAATAACGAAGGTATTACTTTAATGTGGTACTTAGACAAAGATTACGTAATAAAAGATCACTTTCGTATAGATAGCAGTTTTAACTCCGCTTTATACCGCGTTAGCCGCTCTATTAATGATGACTTTTCAAATGAAGTGTATGCGTTTTTCTGCCCTAAACAACGTGCAGCGGTGATTACCGAGCTACCGTCTGAATTTGTACGCTCAAACTGTTTAAAGCTAAGCAATTAACTACATTCGGTTTAATTTTGTTGATATGCGCTCAAATATTGCTGAGCGCATAACATTAAATTGCTCAATCTAGCCCAAATATTGCCTTCCAAACCGTGCTAACATTATTGATATTTTCACTAAACTCTTCACGTTTAACGCAGCGACCTTGCTGGTCTAAGCTCAATACATGATAGCGTGAGCGATAGTCTATATACGCTTGAATAAGCTGCTGTTTTTGAATATCGCTGATACAGCCAATTTTAGCCGCGTCCGTTAAAATTCTCACATTGTCAGAATTATCGCATAAGTGGGTAAACTCATGGGCATG
Organism: Pseudoalteromonas sp. 23_GOM-1509m; assembly: GCF_000518425.1. Classification (NCBI taxonomy): domain Bacteria; kingdom Pseudomonadati; phylum Pseudomonadota; class Gammaproteobacteria; order Alteromonadales; family Pseudoalteromonadaceae; genus Pseudoalteromonas; species Pseudoalteromonas sp. 23_GOM-1509m. The sequence goes on along the minus strand of NZ_JADO01000008.1, from coordinate 243,414 downwards.
TTTTAATACCAAGTATTGCGTTATAAACTCAATATCGGTCATGGCACCTACATCTTGTTTTAAGTCAAATTGCTGCGCATTGCCTTTAGCCAAATGGCCACGCATTTTTTCGCGCATTTTAATCACGTCTGCTTTTAAAGTTTGTTCATCACGTTGTTGGCACAATATCTCGGCGCGAATTTGTGCAAACCGTGTTACTAATTCAGCTTGGCCTAAAATCAGCCTCGCTCTAACCAGCGCTTGATGCTCCCATGTCCATGCTTGCGTTTGCTGATAATGATTAAAGCTTTCTAGGTTAATAGCTAATAGCCCTGATGCACCTTCTGGACGCAGACGAGTATCTAACTCATATAAAATACCTGAGGCGGTACGGGTATTAAATAAATGCATTAATCGTTGTGCGAGTTTTAAATAAAACTGCCTTGAGTCAATCGCTTTATCACCATTGGTGTAACTTGTACCATCATGGTTATGCACAAAGACTAAATCGAGATCAGAGTCATAACCCACCTCAAAACCGCCAGTTTTACCATACGCAATAACTGCAAACCCCTTGTTTTCATCATCGGTGTTAGGTGGCATACCAAAGCGTTTTACGCAGTGGTACCACGCAATATTTACAGCCTGATCGACTATCGCTTCAGCCAATGCTGTTAAGTGATCGCTTACTTTCATTACATCAATAACGCCCGTCGCATCAGCTGCGGCAATGCGTAATTGATGGGTTTGCTTAAACTGACGCAGCGCTTCCATTTGCTGCTCTAAATCATCATGTTCAATGCGTAAAAAATACTGTCTTATTTCATCTTTATACGCAGTTAATGGGGTTGGCTTGTAAAGCACAGCAGGGTCGATAAGTTCATCGAGCAAAATTGGATACAGTGAAATATGCTCGCCAATCCATTTACTGTGACAACAAAGTAAAACCAATTGTTTTAGCGTTCCCGGATTTTCATACAGCAACTCTAGATAAGCGGTGCGCGAAATAATTTTATTTAATATTTGGCATACCGTTGCAAAGGCGCTAGCACTGGCATTAAAGTCGTTTAACTGTTTAAGTAATGCCGGCATTAATTTATCAAGAATATCGCGCCCACGATTGCCTACTTTAGCTTTAGAAAGTCGTTGTTTAAAGTCGTATAATGGTGTTTGCCATTCATCTCTGGGCTCATTTAAAAAGCTAACATCGCCGTGATCCCAAGCACTAATAAACGCCCCTTCACAGGTATCAAGTGGTTCAGTTTCTTCGCCTATAACCTGTGTAAATTCGTTATGTATTTGGCTCATCACATGTTCTATTTTCACAAGCGTTGCCGCAAAATCTGCCTGAGCGAGCAACACATTGAGTCGCTGTTGATTTAGCTCATCATCGGGCAGTGTTTGTGTTTGTTGATCATCAAATATTTGTAGGTATTGCTCTACTTTGCGTAAGTATAAGTAATTGCTTTTTAAATCTTTAGCTTCAAGCTCATCAATAACTTGGCTTAGTGTTAACTCTTTTAATGCAATTAATAAAGATTGCGTTTGTAAGTTTGCCTCTCTGCCGCCTCGCACCATTTGCAAAGCCTGAACAATAAACTCCACTTCGCGAATGCCACCACCACCTAACTTAATATTATTGGTTAAGCGCTTACGACGCACCTCTTGGGCAATCATAAGCTTCATTTTTCTTAGCGACTCAATAACCGAAAAATCAATATAACGGCGATACACAAAAGGCTTTAATAACGTATTAAACTCCTGCCAATAAATGTTAGGCGTGCCAATTAAGCGCCCTTTTAACATCGCGTAGCGCTCCCAATCACGCCCTTGCTCTTGGTAGTAATCTTCAATGGCATTAAAGCTCATTACCAACGGACCACTTTCCCCAAATGGTCGCAAACGCATATCTACGCGAAAAACTTGGCCATCGACCGTACATTGATTAAGTGCTGTAATTAGCTTTTGGGCAACTTTAGTATAAAAGACAGATGCTTCAAGCGAGCGACGCCCACCTTGGGTTTTAACATTGCGAGGATATGCAAAAATAAGATCGATATCAGATGAATAATTGAGTTCTTGTCCACCTAGTTTACCCATTCCTAATACCATTAACGGTAACGGGTTGTTGTGCTCATCCAATGGCTCACCATTGGTTTTAGCGACATTTTTATAGGCCCATTGATTAGCACTGTCGATCAGTTTATTAGCAAGTTCACTAATATATTTAATACTATTTTCAATCGGGTTTTTGCAGCATAAATCTAAAAAAGCCACCTTTAACCAGTATTTTTCTCGGTATTGGCGCAGTAACTTATGGCACTCACTCTCTTCTATTTTAGTTATATCTAGCTGTGTAAAAGGGTCTAAAATTTCTCTATTTTTAATTTCGTGTTCACACAGTAACCAAGACAGTAGCGCAGGTTGAGAGCTTAAGCTGCGCCAAGCAAAATCACTTAACGCCAATAGCCGTATTATCTGCTGCTGGTTTTGTTGCTCTGGGTACAGCGCGGCAAAGCGTGTTTCACCGAGTTTTTGTAATTCAATAGGAAGCTGCGTGTCGTTACTCATCAATACCCTCTTTTATCTCACCAATAACCATACTAGAATGGTTAAAAACCTATCAAGGTAAATCTATTTAGGAACACCATGTCATATTTGTCATTATCTAACACTAGTTTAGTTGCGATTGCTATTAGTTTTGTGGTTATTTGTGTCATCATCATCAGTTTAAGAATTGTTACTCAAATAAAAGCAAAACAAGCACTTAAAGAAGAATTGGCGCAACATGATAACTTTGCAATGGGGATTAGTTTTGCCTCTGAAATATCTGTTGTTATAGCCACCATGGCGTTTTTATTTGATGAAATTAGTATTAGCACCGCACAATCAAACCCATTAAAAGTGATTTTGTTAATTGTGCTGCTATTTTCATTTATTAAAATGGGGCATTTAATCCATCGTAAATGGATATTACGCCGCTTTAATGAAGAAGCCGCAATACTAAAGCAAAACGTCTGTGCTGCGCTGGTTGACTCGGGGATGCTTATTGCCAATTGTATTTTAGCGCTGGGTTTATATACATGGACACATACTCAGGGGTTTAGTAATTTATTAATTGCCTCAGTAAGCTTTTTTGTGTTGCAAGGCATGTTTGCTTTGGACAGTAAAATACGTGAATACCGCTTTGCTAAAGCAAATCAAGGCGCCTCATTGCAAAGTAATTTTGGCTTAGAAAATACCTCTATTGGTATTCGCTATGCGGGTAAGTCAATTGGATTAGCACTTGCGGCGTATGCTGGTTTATCTAGTGCGGCCTTTCAAAATGGTAAAATGGTAGAAAACTTATTTACCTTGGTAATGCATTGCGGTGTGATGTGGCTGTTACTATACTGTTTAACGTATATTATAAAAATTATTTCAATGCCTAATATCGACACTGCACTTGAAGTCGATCATCAAGATAATATTGGTATTGCGTGTATTGAATTTGCTGTATTTTGTGCTATTGGTTACTTACTTATAAGTATGTTTTCAATTTAGTACCAAACTGGTTAAATTAAGCCGTTACTAAACGTCCCTATTTAATAGTCTGGTAAATTAACAGGGACTTTAGGCATATGGAAATAAAAACAGCGAGCTATCTCTTAATTGATATAGACAACGAGTTTAGTCGTTCATTTATTAAACACTATATAAACTCAAATGATCCAGCTAAAAAAGACATCGTTATCGCCGGAGCTAATACCCAAAAGCTGGTTAAAATGATGTTTGATGAACTCGTTAAAGATTATTGCTATTGCGATATTGAAAACGAAATAAGCATTTCTGAGCTGGCCAGCTACCTACACGAACACCACAATATTCAGGGGGTACTGTTTAACCAAACAGATTACTTGCTCGCCGATGATACACAGCGCTTTATTTATAATTCACTGCATGAAAAACGCTATATGGTTATTCAAACAGATCAAGGGTATGAAATTAAGCCCATAAAAGATGAATGCCATTCAAACCATTTATCGTGTGATACCGACATAGCTCAAACTGCACAAGAGTTAACAGAGCTTTTAACCCCCGAATATGAAAAATAAATAATTGCACCCAAGCCTTTGCTTACTTACCATAGAGAGATATAACTTCTATGTAAAAAAGTGATTTGCCATGCGAGTGCCCCATATTTATCAATCATCACCGATTGCTCTCAACACCCCTTTAAATCTTGACGATGACGCTGCAGGCCATGTAGGTCGTGTGCTACGTATGAAAGTGAGCGAACAGGTTTCTATTTTTAATGGTGAAGGGGGTGAATTTCTCAGTGAAATTATTGAAGTGAGCAAAAAAACCGTGGTTGTTATGCCCCTTGAATTTAATCCTCATGACGTTGAATCGCCATTAAAGATTCATTTAGGCCAGTGTGTATCCCGTGGCGATAAAATGGATTTTACCATTCAAAAGTCGGTTGAATTAGGGATCACTGAAATAACACCTATTTTTAGCCAGCGATGCGGCGTAAAACTCAGTGGCGACCGCCTAGAAAAAAAACACCAGCAATGGCAAAAAATAGCCATTGCTGCTGCAGAGCAGTCTGGGCGCAACTTTGTACCAATCATTAATCCTCCCGTAGATTTAAAACACTGGCTTGAACAGCAAACCGATGCAATTAAATTAACCTTACACCCGCGCGCCGAGCACAGCATTAAAACCATTACTGTTCCTGATGGTGGCGTGCGATTTTTAGTGGGCCCTGAAGGGGGATTTACCGATGATGAAATGGCGCAAACTAAACAACAAGAATTTGTAGATATTCGCTTAGGTCCGCGAGTACTTCGCACAGAAACAGCAGCGTTAACCGTTTTAAGTGCACTGCAATTACAATTTGGCGATTTAGCTAATTGAAATAACTAAAAGCACCCACATATCAAGATTACAGTTGTAAAAAACACATAAATTAAGGCACAGCGCATGGCAATTAAGTTAGGTATTATCTCAGATCCTATTAGTGGATTTAATATTAAAAAAGACACCGGTTTTGCAATGATGATGCAAGCACAAACCCGTGGCTACGAAATTTACTACATGGAAATGGATGATTTATCGCTGCGTCAAGGCAATGCCTACGCCACTGCAGCCAAAGCTCAAGTTTTTGATAACGCTCAAAAGTGGTACAAACTTGAAGAAAAAGAAACCATAGCGCTGGCTGATTTAGACGTTATTTTAATGCGTAAAGATCCGCCTTTTGATACTGAATATATTTACGCAACGTATATTTTAGAGCGTGCAGAACAAGCAGGCACATTAGTGATTAATAAACCACAAAGCTTGCGCGACGCCAATGAAAAACTCTTTACAGCTTGGTTTAGTGAACACACGCCAGATACATTAGTAACACGCAGCCAAAAACAAATCCGTGAGTTTTTAGCCCAGCATAAAGATATTATTTTAAAACCGCTTGATGGCATGGGTGGCGCCTCTATTTTTAGAGTAAAAGCCGATGATGCTAATATAGGCGTAATATGCGAAACCTTAACCGAGCATGGTAGCCGCTTTGCCATGGCGCAAAATTACATTGAAGAGATCACTCAAGGCGATAAGCGCGTATTGGTTGTTGATGGTGAAGTGATTCCTTATTGCTTAGCGCGTATTCCACAAAATGGCGAAACACGCGGTAATTTAGCCGCAGGCGGTCGTGGTGAAGCCCGCCCAATTAGCGAATCAGATCTTAAGATTGCAAAGGCGGTCGCCCCTACTTTGAAAGAAAAAGGCTTAATATTTGTAGGTTTAGATATTATTGGTGATAAGTTAACTGAGATTAACGTAACAGCGCCAACCTGCGTAAAAGAAATTGAAGCCGCTTACGATATTTCAATTACCGGCATTTTATTTGACGCCATAGAGAAAAAGCTTAATAAATAAATTATCACTGAATCAGTTCAAAGATATAAAGCGATGACGCTTATCGTGTCATCGCTGAAAACTCGAATAAATTTTTAGTGTTAAAACATGGGACTATGCCATACTCAAGATTCAATAACTAAAAGGGTAAAACTTATGCAGTCATTAGAAAATCACTTTTTAATCGCAATGCCATCAATGCAAGACCCTTTTTTTAAACGTGCCGTCACTTATATTTGTGAACACAACGAAGAAGGCGCTATGGGATTGGTGATCAATCAGCCGATTGATGTCACCGTAGGTGAGTTACTCGACAAAATTGATATTGATAACGATAAATCTCAACATGCCGCGCAAGTGACTGTGTTTGCTGGCGGGCCGGTAAAAACAGACCGTGGTTTTGTACTACATTCACCAAAACCTGGGTACTCGGCAAGCCAAAAGTTGAGCAGTGATATTATGATCACCACCTCAAAAGATGTGTTAGCCACGTTAACCACAGCCCAAGCACCCGAGCAATTTATTATTACTTTAGGCTACTCCGGTTGGGAACAAGGCCAATTAGAGCAAGAGCTATTAGACAATAGCTGGCTGATCATTAAAGCCGATCCTAAAATAATTTTTGATACTCCAGTAGAAAAACGCTGGGAAATGGCAGTCTCTATGCTTGGTTTTGATATTGGCCAATTAAGCCCCGAAGCTGGACATGCTTAGGGTCTGTTGACCTTTGCGGATTAAAATTTGTTCAAACTAGGGGCGGTTTAATCGCGGCGCGAAGTTTGTAACCTAGTGGGCTAAGTAAAAACCGAGCAACAAAGAGTAAATCGCCCCTAGGCAGAACCCTTCGGGCAGCGCCTGTTTGGCATTGATGCTGCGTTATTGCCTATTTATGGGGAATAACCACACCACAAAGGCTCTGCCTTGCCTAAATACCAAACAGACTGCTGCAAATTCAACCTTGAAAGGTTAACAGACCCTAATAACATAAAAGACAAACATGACTAAAAAAATTGTAAAAGCGCAAGGTGAGCGCACCATAATGGGATTTGATTTTGGTACTAAGAGCATTGGTATTGCTATTGGTCAAGAGCTCACAGGCAGCGCCACCAGCTTAAAGGCGGTGAAAGCCCAAGATGGCATCCCTAATTGGGATGACATTGCTGTGCAAGTAAAAGAATGGCAACCCGATTTAATGGTTGTCGGGTTACCGCTAAACATGGATGGCACCTCGCAAGAGGTTACCTTTAAAGCTAAAAAATTTGCTAATCGTTTACACAACCATTACGGCATTGCAGTTCATACTCAAGATGAGCGCTTAACGACTGCAGATGCAAAGGCACGGTTGTTTGAACGTGGGGGCTATAAAAATTTAGGTAAAGGTAACGTAGATAATATGTCTGCAGTGATCATTCTAGAGAGTTTTTTTGAAGCCAGTTATGGTGAATAAAGCACTTAACCCACATAAAAAAAGCGCCTAAGGCGCTTTTTTTATGTGTGTTAAGACTAAGTCATATTGCCTTTGTCATCAAGGCCATCAATGGTCACACCTTGTAAGAAGCCTGCGCCTTGTTGCTCGTTATTACGCAATTTAATCATCAAGCGTAAGTCATTTGGCGAATCCGCATGATGCAGCGCATCGGCATAATTAATACGTTGCTGTCTGTAAAGCTCAAACAGCGCTTGGTCAAAGGTTTGCATGCCCATCTCTGTTGATTTAGCCATGGTTTCTTTAATGCCACCAATATTACCGTTTTTAATTAGCTCACTGACCATTGGCGTATTAAGTAATACCTCAATGGCAGCAACACGCCCTTCCCCATCAGAGGTAGGAATAAGTTGCTGAGCAATGATAGCGCGTAAATTTAATGCTAAGTCATATTTAAGCTTATCGTGCTTTTCTTTTGGTACTAAGTGCATAATGCGGTCAATAGCTTGGTTAGCATTGTTAGCATGCAGGGTGGCAACACATAAATGACCCGTTTCTGCAAAGCTCAACGCATATTCCATGGTTTCTTGCGAACGAATTTCACCAATTAAAATAACATCAGGCGCTTGGCGCAAAGAGCTTTTAAGTGCCGATTCAAAGCTTTCAGTATCTAAACCCACTTCACGTTGAGTAATAATACTTTTTTGATGTTCATGCACAAATTCAATCGGATCTTCTATGGTTAAAATATGCCCACGTTGATTGCGATTTCTATAACCAATAAGTGCCGCCAAAGACGTTGATTTACCGGTTCCCGTACCACCTACAAATAACACAAGTCCGCGCTTTGACATAATCACATCGGTCAATGCAGAAGGTAATCCAAGCTCTTTAACGTCGGGAATCTTAGTGACGATTCGGCGAATAACCATGCCCGCTCTGTCGCGTTGCCAAAAAGCCGAAATACGAAAGCGCCCTTCGCTAGTTGCAATCGCAAAGTTACATTCTTTAGTGTTATGAAACTCTGCTTTTTGTTTTTCACTCATCGCTGATTCAACTAACTCTAGCGCTTGCTCATCTGTTAATTTATCGTCATTAAGAGGAGTTAGCTCGCCGTTAATTTTAGCGCTAATAGGAAGTTGGCTCGATACAAATAAATCAGAGCCTTTTTTGTCGATCATTATTTGTAAAAAGTGATTTAAAGATAAAGTCATAATAATTCCTTAAGCGCTAAACTGCGTCTTATCTTGCGCTTTTGTATACGCCGCTGAGTGAGTGATAATGCCACGGTTAACTAAGCTTGTTAAACATTGATCCATGGTTTGCATGCCTTGCGACGCACCTGTTTGAATTGATGAATACATTTGTGCAATTTTATCTTCACGGATTAAGTTACGAATAGCAGGCGTTGCCAACATAATTTCGTGTGCAGCCACTCGCCCTCCCCCTACTTTTTTTATCAGTGTTTGCGAAATAACTGCACGTAATGACTCAGAGAGCATAGAGCGGATCATATCTTTTTCTTCGCCAGGGAATACATCAATAATACGGTCAATGGTTTTAGGTGCAGAGGTCGTATGCAAAGTACCAAACACCAAGTGACCGGTTTCCGCAGCGGTCATAGCAAGGCGAATAGTTTCTAAATCTCGTAACTCACCCACTAAAATAACATCTGGGTCTTCACGGAGTGCGCTGCGTAGTGCGTTAGAAAAGCTATGTGTATCACGATGAACTTCCCGCTGATTAATTAAGCTGAGTTTATTATCGTGAACAAATTCGATAGGATCTTCGATGGTCAGCACATGATGATGCTTGGTCTGATTAATGTAATCGACCATCGCCGCAAGCGTGGTCGACTTACCTGAACCTGTAGGGCCCGTGACTAACACTAGGCCTCGTGGGTTATCTGAAATTTGTTTAAATATTTCAGGTGCGCCTAAATCTTCAAGAGTGAGTACGTCACTCGGGATAGTACGAAACACAGCAGCAGGGCCACGATTAGAGTTAAAGGCATTTACACGAAAACGTGCTAAATTAGGGACTTCAAAAGAAAAATCCACTTCGAGATTTTGTTCATAGTCCTTACGCTGGTTATCGTTCATAATGTCATAAACCAGACTGCTGACTTCTTTATCTCCAAGTGCTGGTATATTAATACGTCGCACATCGCCATCAACACGTATCATAGGTGATACCCCTGATGATAAGTGCAAATCTGATGCTTTATGTTGCACACTAAATGCCAATAATTCGGTGATATCCATTTATGACTCCACAACTAACTGATAAATATATGGTTACAATAGCAGAACGACTCACATCCGCCTACGCTAGAATTGCAGAGGCAGCGCACAAAGCACAACGTAATAGTAACGATATTACGTTACTTGCAGTATCTAAAACCAAACCCGCTACTGATATTATGGCAGCTTATGAGCAAGGGCAACGTCAATTTGGTGAATCTTATGTTCAAGAGGCTGTAGATAAAATAGCGCAACTAGACACATTTAGCGATATTGTTTGGCATTTCATTGGCCCTATTCAGTCAAATAAAAGTGCTTTAGTCGCTGCCAATTTTGCTTGGGTGCAAAGTGTAGACAGACTTAAAATAGCCAAGCGATTAAACAGTCAACGCCCTGAGACAATGCCGCCACTGAATGTACTTATTCAAGTGAATATTAGCGAAGAAGAAGCAAAGTCTGGTTGTCACCCCAATGAAATCGCTGAGCTGGCGCAATATATAGACCAATGTGCCCATTTACAGTTGCGCGGACTGATGGCTATTCCCGCTAAAAGTGACGATGCAAACACGCAAATTCAATATTTTGAGCAATTACAAACTTGCTTTGATAAACTACAGACCCAATATCCTCATATAGATACGTTGTCGATGGGGATGAGTAACGATGTAGAAGCTGCCATAGCGGCAGGTTCAACCATGGTGAGGATCGGCACAGATATTTTTGGAACACGAACTTAAAAGGTGATAACAGACATATGTCAGATAAAAAAATCGCATTTATAGGCACAGGTAATATGAGCTACGCCATCATTGGTGGCATGGTAAAAAACGGCTTTAACGCAAATAATATTATTGCGACTAACCGCAACCAAGAAAAACTAGCTAAGGTAGCTGCCGATTTCAAAGTGCAAACCACCAGTGACAATAACGAAGCTATGCGCGATGCCGATGTCATTGTTTTGTCTGTTAAACCACAAATGATGGGCGATTTATGCCAATCATTTCAAGATTCAGGTGTCGACTTTAGCGATAAATTATTTATCTCAGTCGCGGCAGGCTTAACCGTTAAGCGCTTACGTGAAATGCTTGGTCAAGATGTAAAAATGGTACGTTGTATGCCAAATACGCCATCATTACTTGGTCGTGGTGTATCTGGCTTATATGGTGCAGGCGAAACTCAAAGCGAGCATGAGTTTGTACAGCAAGTATTTGAATGTACAGGCATCGTTGTATGGGTTGAAAAAGAGTCGCAAATAAACGACGTGATTGCTGTTACCGGCTCTTCACCGGCTTACTTTTTCTTATTTATGGAAGCCATTGAAGAAAAAGCCAAAGCGCTTGGGTTTAGTGATGAAGACGCACGCCGCTTAGTGCAGCAAACCGCCCTTGGCGCAGCTGAAATGGCACTTAGCCAAACTGATATTAGCATTTCACAATTACGTTCAAATGTGACATCAAAAGGCGGTACCACGCATGCAGCTGTTGAGCATTTAAAAGCACAAGGTTTAACTAAAACCGTAGGCGATGCAATGGATGCGTGTATTGCGCGTGCAGTGCAAATGGAACAAGAACTTTAAAACCATTTTTTATTGAAGGTTATACTATGAATGCCATGCAATTTTTAATTAGCACCTTGTTTGATCTATTTTTAATGGTGGTACTACTGCGTTTTTGGCTACAGTGGGCAAAAGCCGACTTTTACAATCCGATGAGCCAATTTGTGGTGAAAGCCACTTCGTTTGCAGTTAACCCGCTGCGAAAAATCGTTCCGGGGCTAGGCGGGCTTGATTTAGCCTCTTTGTTGCTGGCATTTATAGTGGCTGCGGCAAAAATAAGTACCCTAATGTGGCTTATTTATAGCTCTTGGGCTATTCAACCTGTGCTTATACAAGCGCTAATAACTGTTTTAAAAGAAGGCTTAAACTTAGTTTTTTGGGTGTTAATTATCCGCGCTATTTTAAGCTGGGTAAGCCAAGGCTATAACCCAATTGAAGCGGTATTCCATCAGCTTACTGAGCCAATGTTAAAGCCTATCCGTAAAGTTTTACCGCCATTAGGGGGGTTAGATTTATCGGTACTGGTACTAATCATCGGCATTCAGTTTTTACAGATGCTGCTAATGGACATTTTAGCTTAAGCATAACGTAATATAAAAGAGGCCTAGCGCCTCTTTTTACATACTCAGGAGTTAACTATGCAACGTTTAATAAAGTTTTGTTTTATTGCTTGTCTCGCTTTAGCATTTAATGCGCACAGCGCACAAGAACAAGGCGCTCAATATAAAGAACTAGGCCCTTGGCAAGTTCATTATATAGCCTTTCCATCAACGTTTATTCAGCCACAAATAGCCAAAACATATGGCTTGGAACGCAGTGGCTACAAAGGTATTGTTAATATTTCCATCTTAAAAAATGATACTGATAAAACAGCGCAAAAAGCGACATTACAAGGCACCGCTAGAAATTTATTAGGCAATAAACAAAGCCTCAACTTTAAAGAAGTCGTTGAAGGCGATTCTGTTTATTACCTAGCACAAGTAGATTACACCAACGAAGAAATTTTACGTTTTGAAATTGAAATCCAACAAGGTAACCAGTTCCAAACATTAAAATTTCAGCAAAAATTTTACGTAGATTAAATATGACCAACACCTTAGTACTTGCAACCGGCAATCCCGGCAAAGTAAATGAGCTGGCTAACATGCTCAGCTCGCTTAATATTAATGTAGTACCACAAAGCGACTTTAACGTGAGCGAAGTGGCCGAAACAGGCACCACGTTTGTAGAAAACGCGATAATTAAGGCGCGTCATGCAGCTAAAATAACTGGATTACCGGCTATTGCTGATGATTCGGGATTAGAAGTTGATAGCTTAAATGGCGCACCCGGCGTTTACTCTGCCCGCTTTGCAGGTAAAGGCGCAAGTGATCAAGATAATATCGATAAATTACTGGCTGATTTAGGCGATAACCCTAACCGCCGTGCTCGTTTTTGGTGTGTGTTAGTACTGATGCGTCACGCCGACGACCCTACCCCACTTATTTGCAGTGCTAGCTGGGAGGGCGAAATTACCCTTAGCCAACACGGTGAAGGTGGCTTTGGCTACGATCCTATCTTTTTTGTGCCATCAGAAAATTGCACCAGTGCAGAGCTGACAAAAGCGCAAAAAAATGCACTGAGTCATCGTGGGCAAGCACTTAAAATGTTACTGCAAGAGCTACAACACAAAGGCGGCCTGTGAACCTTCCTCCACTAAGTTTATATGTGCATGTGCCATGGTGCGTGCAAAAATGCCCTTACTGCGACTTTAACAGCCACGGACAAAAAGGTGACATCCCTGAAGCTGAGTATGTACAGCATTTAATCGACGATTTAAAAGCTGATTTACACTTAGTACAAGGGCGTAAAATTCACAGTATTTTTATAGGTGGCGGCACACCAAGCCTATTAACCGGCGCGGCATACACCCGTTTACTCAAGGAAGTAGATAGCCTAATTGGCTTAAGCGATAACTGTGAAATAACCCTTGAAGCAAATCCCGGCACAGTCGAAACTGGCCGTTTCAAAGATTATGTAAAAGCAGGCATTAACCGTATCTCTATCGGCGTGCAAAGCATGCAGGACGATAAGTTAAAAGCCCTAGGTCGAATTCATGGTGCCGATGAAGCCAGTTATGCTGCACAGCAAGCCAGTGAAGCAGGGTTAAATAGCTTTAACCTTGACTTAATGCATGGCTTACCAGGGCAGTCTCTTGATGATGCACTGAGTGATTTAAAACAAATTATTGCGCTCAATCCACCGCATATTTCTTGGTATCAGCTCACCATTGAGCCCAATACGCAATTTGCTTCAAAACCGCCGACTTTGCCACAAGATGAAACCTTATGGGATATTCAAGAGCAAGGCCAAGCATTATTAGCACAAGCTGGCTATCAGCAATATGAAATATCAGGGTATGCAAAACCTGGCTATCAATGCCAACATAACTTGAATTATTGGCGGTTTGGCGATTATCTTGGCATTGGCTGCGGCGCTCATGGTAAGGTTACTGATGCGAAAATGGGGGTGATAACACGCACTGAAAAGGTAAAACACCCTCGGGGCTATATGGATATTATTAAACCCTACTTGTACAAAAGCTGGCAAGTAGAGCAAGACGACTTAGCGTTTGAATTTTTTATGAATCGCTTTCGTTTAATAGAGCCATGCCCTATAAATGATTTTAATGCGCTGACGCAGCAACCACTGCAAAGCCAACAGCATGCACTAGATAAAGCCATTAATGCCGGTTTACTAACAAAAACAGACAGCCACTGGCACGTTACACTCCAAGGGCAACGTTTTTTAAATGATCTACTTGCGTTATTTGTTTAGTGACAATAATAGGTTTCTAACAACAAAAGGGAAACGAATGCGTAAACTTACTCTAATTGCTGCCACCATTAGTGTGGCACTGCTTGCAGGTTGCCAACAAGCAACACAACAATCAACGCCTGCACCTACGGTTCAAGCTCAACCTGTTCAAAGTGAAATTGACAAAGCGAATGCTTTTTTTGAAGACACTTTTAATCGTGATGTAATGAGCAGCCCGGTTTATCAAACCTACATGGGCATCAAAAAAGATTACGATAAATGGGATGACAACAGCGAAGAAAAAGCCCTTAAAGACCTTGCACAAGCTAAAGCCGATTTGGTCACACTCAACAGCATTAATCGTGCGCAATTAGATACAGCAACCCAAGTAAGTTATGATTTAAAAAAACAAGATTTAGAAGCCAGCATTGCTGATTTCAAATGGCGTTACCATAACTATCCAGTAAACCAAATGTTTGGTACACACTCTATGGTGCCGGCTTTTTTAATCAACCAGCATCAAATTAGCAACGTAAAAGAAGCCAACGATTACATTGCTCGTTTAAATGGGGTACCGGGTGTATTTGATCAGCTTATTACTGGCTTAGAAATTCGCGCCGATAAAAACATCATCGCGCCTAAATTTGTATTCCCACACGTCATTGATTCAAGCAAAAACATCATTAAAGGTGCGCCGTTTGAACAAGGTGAAGATTCTACGCTTTTAGCTGACTTTAAACGCAAAGTTAATGCCTTAGAAATAGACCAAGCTGAAAAAGATGCACTTATTAGTAAAGCGACTGAAGCATTAAAAACAGCGGTTAAACCTGCTTACTCTAAGTTAATTAACTACATTGCACAGTTAGAAAAACGTGCTGATGACCGTGACGGTGCTTGGAAATTCCCTAATGGCGAAGCGTTTTACAATAACGCACTGAAACGCACCACCACGACAGACCTTACAGCAAAAGAAATTCATGCCATTGGCCTTGCTGAAGTATCACGTATTCATGATGAAATGCGTGCCATTAAAGATAAAGTCGGTTTTGAGGGCGACTTAAACGCCTTTATGCAGTTTATGAAAACCGACAAGCAATTTTATTTAGCTAACACTGAAGCTGGTAAAGCACAGTACTTAAGTGAAGCTAAAGGCTTAATTGATAACATGAAAACACGCTTAGATGAGCTGTTTATTGTAAAACCAAAAGCCGACATGATTGTAAAACGTGTTGAAGCATTCCGTGAAAAAGCGGCAGGTAAAGCGTTTTATCAACAACCTGCGCCAGATGGTTCTCGCCCAGGTATTTACTACGCCAACCTATACGACATGGAAGCAATGCCTACATACCAAATGGAAGCCTTGGCTTATCATGAGGGGATTCCGGGTCACCATATGCAAATTGCCATTTCACAAGAACTTGAAGGTGTACCTAAGTTCCGTAAATTTGGTGGTTACACAGCCTACATTGAAGGCTGGGGGTTATACTCAGAATTACTACCAAAAGAAATGGGCCTTTACGAAGACCCGTATTCAGATTTTGGTCGCTTAGCCATGGAATTATGGCGTGCATGTCGTTTAGTGGTTGATACCGGTATTCACGCAATGAAGTGGACTCGTCAAGAAGGTATTGATTACTACGTTAACAACACCCCTAACGCCACTTCTGACGGTGTAAAAATGGTTGAGCGTCATATTGTAATGCCATCTCAAGCAACGGCTTACAAAGTAGGTATGCTGAAAATTTTAGAACTACGTGAAGATGCTAAAATGCAACTTGGCGATAAGTTTGATATCCGCCAGTTCCACGATGTAGTGCTTAAAAATGGCCCTGTACCATTAAACGTACTAGAAAACTTCGTTAATGAGTGGATTGCCAGCAAACAAGCTTAATTTTTAAGTATTTACTTAAAGGTATAAAAGGTCGCAATTGCGGCCTTTTGTTTTATAAAGCAAAAAATTAAGCTAGGATAAAGTTGGAATTCAAGGAGAACAGAATGGATCTAAGCATACAGCTACTCAATGCGCGTATTAAACAACAGCAGTTTGATGAGCTAGATAACGATTTTAAAAAGCTCACTGAGGCACAGCAAGTAATACAGCTTAATTACCTGTTTGAAAGTGCGCTACGCATGAGTATTAAATACGATTTTATGCAAAACATCGCCGTGCGTATTTTAACCACTAATACGCCACCAGCGCCGTTTATTGAAAAACTAACCAGTTTAGACGCGCTGAGTTTTTTTACGCCTGCACTTAAATTAAATAAGGGATTTATTAGTACAGACGACTCTGGCAATAACGCCCTGCATAATGTATTTAAGCAAGCAATGCCCACACAACTGCCTTTTAACTATGTTCGCTCGTTAATGTTATTTGAATCTAACGAAGAGTTACTACATGCATTAGCACATACAAATAAGCAAGGGCTCACTCCGGTTGCCAGTTACATCGCCTATGCACATAAGCCAAACATTCCGGTAAAACATGAATTTTCGGCCTTGCTCGCATTAATGGAAATAGAGCAAAAACAAAATCCTGCAGCAAAATTACAAATACTTGAGGCATTAAAAAATAATCCCCCAAGCGAGATAACCTTGCTACTGAGCGCCGCTTATTTACAGCGCTCTACTGAACAAGTGGCGGCTCTAATCTGATAAGTAATATTCTACGCTGGTAACAACACGTACGTTTTTAATTTGCGGCGTGTTTGAATCCCGATCGCTAATGCTAAACTGCCCTTGGCGAGCGGTTTTAATTTTACCTAAGCGTGAATTTGAATCTTTAGCAAACTTATCTGCCACTTCACGAGCTTTTTCTGTGGCTTCTTGCACCATGGCTGGTTTTATATCGTTAAGCCCAGTAAAAATATACTCAATACGGGTTTGATAGTTGTCTTGCACAATAGCTATATTTTGTTTAGCTAGCTGACTCACTTTGCTCAGTGCGTTTTTAACTTTATCAGGAGCATTGGAGTAAACAATAATATTTGAGCTAATAACATACCTAAACTTTTGATTATCATTCGCGTATTCACGGGCTTGCTTATCTATAATAGATTGAGTGCCTGTCGATATTTCTTGATCATCAAAGCCGTGTAACTTTAAAAAGGCAATCACCGCATCGTTTTTTTGCTCAACTCGCTCAACAAGCTTTTCAAGATTGTTGTCGGCATCGTTAAACTGCAAAGGCCAAATAACGGTATCAGCCACAACTTCACGTTCAGCTAATCCTTTTACCTGCACCGTGCGCTCCATCCCTTTAATATCAAGCGCAGCCCCTTTTATAATAAAACCCAATGCAATTAGGCCAATGCTTAAACACGCTGCTGCCATAACAACGGTTACATTCGATATTTTATTCACTTCACTCTCCTTGATTAGGGTCTGTTGACCTTTGCGGATTAAAATTTGTTCAAACTAGGGGCGGTTTAATCGCGGCGCGAGGTTTGTAACCTAGTGGGCTAAGTAAAAACCGAGCAACAAAGAGTAAATCGCCCCTAGGCAGAACCCTTCGGGCAGCGCCTGTTTGGCATTGATGCTGCGTTATCGCCTATTTATGGGGAATAACCACACCACATAGGCTCTGCCTTGCCTAAATACCAAACAGACAGCTGCAAATTTAACCTTGAAAGGTCAACAGACCCTAATATCAATAATAAGCACGTTCACGCTCGAAAAAACACTATAAACAGGTTACATTGAGAAGGTATAGATAGCAAAACTTAATCAGCCAAGGAAACGCAATGAGTCTAAAACGTATTAGCCAGTTTTTTAATCCAAGCTCAGTCGCTGTTATTGGGGCATCAAACACCCCTACTCGGGCTGGTAATGTGGTAATGCGTAATTTATTACAAGGTGGGTTTAAAGGGCCCATCATGCCCGTTACACCCAATCATACTGCAGTGCATGGCGTATTGGCTTACCCAAGTATTGAAGCTCTCCCCAAAGTACCTGATTTAGCCGTTATCTGTACCAATAAAAACACCTTAATGAAAATTATTGAACAGCTAGGTACGCTGGGGTGTCATAGCGCTATTATTATTGCTGATGGCCTAACAAGTACTCAAAAACAAGAACTTAAAGATAACGCTGCGAAGCATAAGGTAACGCTGCTTGGCTCAAATTGCTTAGGGTTACTTATTCCGCATATAGGTTTAAACGCGAGTTTTTCGCACACTGTTGCCACGCCAGGTAAACTGGCTTTTGTGTCGCAATCAGCGGCTGTTTGTTCAACGATTCTTGATTGGGCTAAAAATAAAGAAATTGGCTTTTCATACTTTGTATCTATGGGAGATTGTTTAGATATTGAGTTTGACGAAATACTCGACTTTTTAGGCCGCGACGCTAAAACCAAAGCTATCCTACTTTACATAGATAACATTAATGATATTCGCAGCTTCATTTCTGCCGCGCGTGCGGCGGCATTTTCTAAACCCGTTATTGCCATTAAAACGGGCAGAACCAGTGCTGGCGCTCTCGCTGCTGAAATACACACCGGCGGAAAACAAAGCTCAGATGCAGTATATGATGCCATGTTTCAACGTGCAGGGATGTTGAGAGTAAATGATTTGCGTGAACTCTTTGCCGCCACTCAAACCTTGGCAATGCACCCCAAATTACTGCAAGTAGAGCAGCTAACTATATTAACTAATGGCGGCGGCCCTGGAGTGATGGCCGTTGATGAACTTATTCAAAGCTCAGGTAAACTTGCTCAGCTTAGTGATGAAACGCGCGAAGCACTCAATAAAGTGATCCCACATTCAGACACAACATCCAACCCTGTCGATATATTTGGCGATTCTGCGCCAGTGCGTTACAAACACGCATTAGAAATACTGCTTAATGCTAAAGAAGTTAAAAACTTACTGATCATTCATACTCCATCGGCATTGGCCCCGAGTGAAAATTACGCTCAGGTTATTGTTGAGGCACTGAACAAATTACCAAAAATGGCACGCCCGTATGTGATCACTAATTTCATGGGAGAAGATGCCGCCTTCGCAGCCAGACGCATCTGCGCAAATAACGCCATTCCGACCTATCGTACCCCAGAAGGCGCAGTAGGTGCCTTTATGCACTTAGTAAGCTATCGTCGTAACCAAAAACATTTAACCCAAACGCCAGAATCAAACACCGATGATGCGACTATTAATAAAGTAGCAGCGAAAGCAGCTATTAAAGAGTTTTTAAATGATGAGCAACATTACTTATCAACCCATCAAGCGAGTCAAATTTTAAGTAGCTACGGTATAGACTGTATCCAAACTGAAGTAGCCTACACCCCTACTGAGGCAAAAGAGCAAGCAATAGAGCTAGGTTTTCCGGTCGCATTAAAGTTGATGAGCCCCAGCATTCCCTCTAAGTCTGAAGTCGGTGGCGTAGTACTCAACCTCAATGATGCACAAGAGGTCGAGCAAACGGCATTTGCCATGCTGTTAAGAATAAAAAACACCTACCCTGATGCTATTATTGATGGCTTTTCATTACAAAAAATGGCGCCAAGAGCAGGCGCCAATGAGCTGCGCATAGCCATTAAAACAGAGCCTAATTTTGGGCCAGTTATTTTATTAGGTGAAGCTGGCACAGGGCTTGAGTACGCTCAAGCGGCGGTGGCCTTGCCACCACTGAATATGAACCTAGCTAAATATTTAATTGCCGCCGCCCATGATAAGGGAGTCCTTAAAGATCGCATTCTGCCAGAAAAAGTAGATAAATATCGTTTATGTGCGCTACTGACCCGAATTTCTCAACTCGTTGTTGATCAACCCGATATCACCTCATTAGAGCTTAATCCTATTTTAGCCAGTAATGGGCAGTTTTTAGTCCTTGATGCCACCATGAACCTAAATCAGTATCAGGTTCAGGCGCACCGAAAACGTTTATCAATCCGCCCTTATCCTATTGAGCTGGTTGAAACGGTGACCCTAAAAAATAAGACCTTAGCAACGCTCAGACCAATCAAACCAGAAGATGAGCAGGCACATCAAGAGTTTGACCGCTCCTTAAGCAAAGAAGATAGATACAAGCGCTTTTTTGGTGAATTGCCACAATTTAACCATGATCAACTCGCTAAAATGACGCAAATTGATTACGACCGCGAGATGGCATTTATTGTTACCCAAACACAAGACGAGCAACAGCACACATTAGGGGTTTCACGAGTGATTATGGATCCCGATAACTTACAAGCAGAGTTTGCCATTGTGGTACGTTCTGATTGCCAAGGACTTGGGTTAGGACGTATTTTAATGAACGCGGCTATTTCTCACTGCAGACGCCAAGGCGTGAAAACGGTTGAAGGTATCACCCTGCCAGAAAATACCGGCATGATTGAGTTGGCTCGTAAACTCGGGTTTAAAATAAGTCGTGATTTTGAAGAAGGCAGTATCAATATGCTGCTCACATTGTAATAGGTACTATGCGTAAACTAAGACAAACCATCAACCAAGTATTTGAAGCGTCAGGTAAGTATCAGCGAGCGGGACACATTTTAGATGTCATACTGATCAGCATAATTATGATTAATGTGGTGGCGATTGTGCTTGAGTCGGTGCACAGCATCGCAACCGAGTACTATAGCGAGTTTTTAATCTTGGAGCTGGTATCAGTGGCTATATTTAGTGCTGAATATCTAATACGTGCTTGGACCTGTGTCGATCGCGTAAAGTACGCCTCCATGAATTGCTCAAACACACAAAAACGGATTCGATATATTTTATCACCTCTGGCAATTATCGATTTAATTGCCATTTTGCCTAGTTTATTAATGTTTTTCTTTGCTATCGATTTACGTTTTTTACGGGTACTGCGGTTGTTGCGGGTATTTAAGCTCACTCGTTATTCTCGAGCAATGCAATTGTTATTGCAGGCGTTTATTGATGAGTCGAGTTCATTACTGGCGGCATTTTTTATTATGTCTGTGTTACTTATTTTAGCCTCTTGCGGTATTTATTTATTAGAGCACGACATTCAACCAGACAAGTTCGGCTCTATTCCTGCAGCCATGTGGTGGGCAATGGCAACCCTAACTACGGTTGGTTATGGCGATGTTGTGCCTATAACGCCTATTGGTAAACTATTTGGTGGCGTAATCACTTTGGTGAGTATGGGGATGGTTGCCATACCAACCGGTTTATTAGCGTCGAGTTTCTCAGAGCAAATACGCAAACGTCGCCAGCTATTTGAAGATGCCACCCACGAGAAAATAACCGATGGTAAGCTCACTGATGAGCAGATGCATCACCTTGAGGAGTTACGCTACAAACTAGGGCTAAGTAAACTAGAGGCCAATAAAGCGATAAAAGCAGAGCTAAATAAACGCAGCTCACACTTATTTTGCCGTCACTGTGGTAAGCGTCCTTAATAAAATAATGTATTAAGCGGCGCTTTAAGCTTGTGAGAATACAGGATGCCAATCGTGCTCAATAAGCTCAAGCACCTGCTCTTTAGGCACCGCTTTACTAAACAAGTAACCTTGAAAGTAGCTACAACCTTGCGCTTTTAAAAAAGCCAACTGATGTGCGCTTTCAACCCCTTCAGCAATACACTCTTTACCTAAACTGCTTGCTAAAGTTAGTGTAGATTGAATAATCGCTTCGTTATCAGAATCAATACCAATATCTTGCACAAAGCTGCGATCTATTTTTAATACATCAATCGGAAAGCGCTTCAAATAAGTTAACGAGGCATACCCTGTTCCAAAATCATCCATGTACAACTTACAGCCTAGTTGCTTTAATAAGTCCATATTTTTAAGCGCATGTTCTGAGTCTCGCATTAAAATAGACTCTGTTATTTCAAATACAATAGCCTCGGGCGGCAGTGCTGCATTGTTTAGTGCTTGACGAATTTCAGGGACGAGTCCGATAAATTCAAAATCCAGTGCTGAGAGGTTAATTGATAGGTATAGATCAGGACACACTTTACGCCAACGAGCTAACTGCACCAAAGCACGCTTAAATGTTTGTAGCATTATTTTAGTGATTAAACCTATATTTTCAGCTACGTTTGCAAACTCTTGTGTACTCGCTAACTGATTATCAGGCCAGCGTAGTAACACCTCAAAGCCCACAGTTTTTTGCGTAGACGCATTAATAATGGGTTGATAATAATTACAAAATTCATGTTCATGATAAGCTTTGATCAACTGTGATTCTAAATGCATCGCTCTTTCAACACGTTGATTCATTTCTTGTTTGTAAAACTTATAACACCCTTCCAAGCCATCTTTAGCATAATAAAGCGCCACATTTGACGCTTTCAATAGTGCTTTATAATGCGCGGCATCATCAGGGAAAATAGCCACACCAATACTTAGGTGCACATTGACGCTTTGCTGATTCATAACGATGTCTTTACTCACGCAATCCATTAGTTTGGTGCATATAAGTAATACTTCTTCTATTTGCTGAATATCTTCAACTAGAATTACAAATTCATCACCGCCTAAACGCGCGACGCTATCACAAGGACGTAATGCTGTTTTCAAGCGGTTCGCCACCAGCTTTATTATCTCATCGGCGTTTTCTGTGCCAAATGAATCATTAAAATACTTAAACCGTTTTATATTAACGTGTAACAAAGCCACTTTACACTGATGGCGGCGCGCCTGATCGATGGCATGTATAGCTCTGTCGTTAAACAAGGTTCTATTTGGCAGCCCTGTAAGTGAATCGTAATTAGCCAGTATATGCAGTTCGCTCTCGGCTGACTTTTGTGCATGAATATCCGTTAAAATAATCACGTAACTACTCAGCCTTTGGCTTTCATCAGCTACGGCGCTTATTTTAACCAGTACATGGCGTTGCTCTTTGTTTGCCAGAACGACAGTATCTTCACATGAAAAATGTTCGCCCACTTCAAGCTTTTGCATAATTCGTAAATAATCAAAATAGCTACTGCGGGGAATTCCCAAATTAAGCGCACGGGTTGAACGAGGCTCTGCTGATAAGCCAAAAGCGCTTTGCAGCGATTTATTTGAGGCACGTATATTAAAGTTTTTATCTAAGATAAACACCCAATCTCGGGTTTGTTCAAACGCGGCAGTAAATAACCGAGCATGCTCTTCAAACACCCTTTCGCGTGTCATATTGGTATACGTACCGGCTACTTTTTGCGGCGTTTTTTTGTCCCACTCAACTACCTTGCCAAAATCTTTGTACCAACGCCAATGACCTTTGGCGTGGCGTAATCGGTAGGTACAATTAAAATACCCTTTATCTGTTGATAAAAATTCTAACCACTCCAACCTAAAAATAGCACGCTCTTGAGGGTGAATTTTTTCTAGGTAGTCATCTAAACTCACCGAGTCATCCTCGTAGCCTAATTCGTTGACTAATCTAGGCTGATAAATATTTAACTGGCTCGCCTGCCAATCCCATACCCCGGACTCACTTCCCTCTAGTGCAAGCTTTAAACGCGCCTCACTGTCTTGGCTTTCTTTGTGTGCTGCCAATAAGATACGCTGTATTTTGTTGCGCCTCATTACCCATGCAGTCACTAAGGTGATCAATAAAATGGCATAAAGCGCTAAAAAGTATGGAGCACGCCATAGCGGATATCTCACTTTAATATTTAACGTGGCTGGCGCAGTATAGTCGCCGGTCAGTGGGTCTTTTGCCCAGACTTTTAACTGGTAACTGCCGGGGTTTAATTTAGGAAACACCACACGATTATTTCGGGTATAACTTTTTTTACCTTTATCGAGCTGATATTCATAAATAATGCGCTCTTGGAAGCTAAATGACATCGCTGAAAATGCAATCTCAAGCCCGATATCATCATGATTTAAAGTGATATTTTTTAATGGCTGCTGTAAATTTATAGACAAGTCCCGAGACATTAAGTTGATGCGCGTGATATTGACCTGATCTAATAAACCTTGGCTATTTTTATTGTCTTTAGGATCAAAGTAGGTAAAACCCTTGAGGCTACCGAAGGCAATTCGACCATCCGCTAACTTAGCCATAGCGCCATTATTAAACTCAGCAGAGAGCACCCCATCTGATGTTGTAAATTGCTGAAAATGAATTGTTTCAGGATTTAGTCGCCATATACCTTTATGGCTACTCATCCAAATCATTCCCTCTTCATCAAGAACCATATCGTACAACAAGGTACCGAGTTTATTTTTATCTAAATCAATTGTGTGCACTAACTCATAGGTCGTTGCATCTATACCAATCAGCCCAAAATTAGATAACGATAGCCAAAGTATGCCTTGCCCATCTACCACGTAGGAAAGAATACTAACGGCTACATTTTCATGGTGTTTTGGCACTTTATAAATGGTGTTTAAACTTAAATCATTGGGGTTAAATTGATATAAAACGCCACCACTAAAAAATAATGGCTTCTCGGGTTGGTGCGGTAATGGGGGTAAAAAGCCATGCGCTAAAAAAGGGTCAAATTGTGCTAATTCGCCTTTTAAGTGAACTAATTGTCGGCTATCAATATTATATTTAAACATGCCATGATCTGGGTGTACAAAATACAAATCCCCGTTTGGTAGCAATGTCAGGCCATGCATCCAATCATTTAAAAAAATCTGATTGGTAGGACTGTTGGTTTTTGGTTGGGTAAGTTGCTGAGTTTGCGGGTCAAAAATGAATAATCCTCGGTTTGAGTGCAACCAGAGTTTATCTTTGTAAGGCATAATTTTGAAAATAGTAAACTCTGTGGTCAGTAAATCGACTTTATAATCTTTTAAATACACCTTTGAGCGATTACTTTTTAAATCAACCGCAGTTAAACCATTGTGTGTGCCTAACCATAGCTTTTCTTGGAACTCCTTAATTGACCATACCGAATGATGTGATAAACCATCCCCAACCAGTGCATTTCCCTCTACATTATAAAACTTGTAATTGTCGCCCGATAAATAAAACGCACCATCGGTTTTAGTGGCTAGCCACATTCCGCCCGACTTATCTTTCACCATATCAATAATACTGTTATCGGCGAGAGTGTACTTACTCTGTTGGATACGTTTATTTTTAACCACTTTTTTAGTGGTTAAATTAAAACAAAGCAGGCCTTTATCTGTTGCTAAATCGAGCACTCCTTGCTGATTATCAATATCCCAAACATTCAAATCGGCCAGTAATTTTTGGCTTGTAAATGATTGCTCGCGGTTGTTAAACATTGCCTCTAAATTACTAATATCAACAGCGTATAAGCCCTTAACCGCACCTACAAGCAACTGATTGTTATTACCTAGCGCAAATGATTTCACATTATTTTGATAAATATGTACATCCGTTTCGCTCAAGTGCTCGAGTGGCCTTACCTGCTGTGTTGCGATGTTAAAAACATACGCGCCGTCTGTGCTACCGATAAAAATATAACCGTTATAATGAAACAAAGTACGCACAAACGCATTTTCAAATTGCTCAGGAAGTGTAAATAAGGAGGTAATAGAGCCGTTGTCTATATCGAGTTTTGCAAACTCTCGGCCTTGTCCAATCCATAAGGTTTTATCATCGGTGGCTAACATAGTAAAAACGGACTGCTGTAGTATTTGCTCTTCTGTGACAGGTTTTTCTATGTATTGTTGGTAGGTATCCGTTTTCGGATCGTATCTAAACAAGCCTGCTAATAAGGAGGCAATCCAGATATGCCCTTGTTGGTCTTGATATATGCGATCGATGATCGCCTCTTCTAACTCACCATTTGGGCCATTGATTGGAATAACTTGATAGCCATCGTATCGGTTAAGACCTCCTTCAGTAGAGAGCCATAAATACCCATTGTTATCGATAAGCATGGTATTAACGTAACTTTGAGATAAGCCTTCGCTTGGGGATAATCGTTTTACTTGCGCTGTTACTTCAACGCTTATGAGCATAAACAGCACAAATATGGCTGTGATAAACCCATTAATACTCATACCCATGCTTGTCCTATTACTAATTTATGTTTTATTGATATTTCAATGCGGTAATATTTCGGTGCTTATAAGCATCAAATAGCGTTAATAATGCAGGAGTATATGTTAACACTTGGTTAAAACCAAGTGCTTGATAAAAATCAGTAAGGCGTTGATAAGCAAAGGTGTAAACAGATTCTGTTTGCGCATTTAAAAGGGCAACTAATAACTGGGTTGCCACCCCCTTTGAACGATAAGAAGGAGCCACGAACACCGTTGATAAAAATAAAAAAGTGGGCTTATTCTGTAACCGGCAGGCGGCAATAATCGTATTATTATCGTAAGCGACCCAGACTTGATCCTGTTTGTTAGCACGGCCGCGGACGTGATGTAACGTATAAAACTTATTAACTAAGGGCGTTTTAATTGATTCTAATTGTTTAATTACAAGCATAGTAGGCAAACCCTAGCTAAGCATAATTGCCAAATACTGCTCAAATTTTTGTTTTAAAACACCTTGCTCTGCAACAGGACGACTATGCAGAGTGTCGTACACTTGCTCACGCGTTTTTTTACCGCGCTTAATTTGATAAGCCCAAAATGAGGCCTCGTAATCTAACTGAATTTGATACTTTTGCTCTCGCGGCAAGTCACACAGATTAAAACTCATATTCACTCCAATTTTTAGGGGCTATAAACTTATTGTTGCCTGCATGAATACAGGTAAGGGCCGTGAGCAGCACACGGAGGCTTTAACTAGCCCACTAGGTTAAACAACTCGCGCCGAGCGCCCCTAGTTTGAACAAATTTTCATCCGCAAAGGTCAACAGCCCCTCGCTCAATAAAACGTAGATTATACGTTTAAACTTATAAAAAACTAACTCTATAACTAATAAAATAAGCGACTGTAAATAATTCAACGTAATCAATAATTGTTGGCGGTAACTTTTGCAAGATTACTAATGCAAACTGTGCAAAAGACAGACAATTTGTTACTATGGCTGCTTATTATCTTGCCGCAATTAATTGGAAATACTGACGTGCTTAAACGCTTTAACGGATTGCTGGTATTACTGTGCTTAGTTTTTAGTAATATGTCTTTTGCGCACAGTTATAGCTACACATTTAATCGCCCGCAAAACACTCAACAAGCAAACTATACCATTGAGCTATTACAATTGGCCTATGCAGATATGGGCTTTAAACTAAATATTGTCGATTTTAATCGTCAAAATGCATTATTTGCAGCAGATAATGGCATGTTAGATGGGCAGCTTGCTCGCGATATCAGTATTGAAAGTGCCTATAAAAATTTAATTCGAGTTAACTATCCACTCTTTAAATTTAACCTTGAACTTTATAAACGCTGTGAGCCCAGCTCCACTAAAACCATAGATAGCGTTGCTATTATTTCCAGTTACCCTGTGCAACAGCGATATTTAGACAGTATTGATTTTCAAGGTAAGGTAATTGAAGTTAAAAATAATAATACGCAGCTTAACTTACTGATCCAGCAAAAAGTACAAGGAGCGTTACTTATTGATTTTGCGATGGCAAATAAAACCATTCCTCCCTCTTTGGGCTGCTATGAAAAACAAGTAGTTGCAACCTACCCGCTTTATCATTATTTACATAACAGTCATGCGGATATTGTTCCCCAGCTAGAAGCAACACTGGATAAGTTACACAATAACGGCACAGTTGCAAAACTCAGGTCAAAATACAACCTACAGTTTTAAAAATCAAAACCTTGTTGATCTGCTTGCGGTGATGATTGTGCCACTTTATTTTTTTGCTGTAAGTAACGTTTATAGCGCTGCTGGCATAAACTCAATACTTTTTTCTTTTGGGAATTCGTTAACGAATTCCAAGAAAAACGTTCATCGCGACTGCGATAGCAGCCTTTGCAATAACCGCGATTATTAACTAAGCAAATACCTTTACAAGGGCTAGGAATATCAAATATTTCAATTTGTTGCATTTTACCCTCCGGTATTAAAAGCATAGCCTGAGTATAGCGCTATTTTTGTGCAAAAAAAAAGCAGCAAATAAATTGCTGCTTTGTTGTTAGCTTAAACTGTTAATTACTGCTCACAGCTTTGTTCATCTACTTGTGTTTTTCGATGAAATGGCTTGGCATACATAGCTAAAACCAAAGCCCTTAACTCTTCTGGCACCTTGGCTAAACGTTCTTCAAACTGTGCTGCGTCATTTTTATTGATCACCGCCTCAGTGTAGCCAGCAGCAATAAAGTTGCCTGGGTGTAAGTAAAACGAATCAATAATTTGCTTATCAATGGTTTTTGCCAGTTCATCGGCACTGTCACAACCTGACTCAATGGGCTGACCAAACGATAAATGCACATGCCCTTTGGCTGAACTAAACCCTTCAACAATGCTGGCAATATCTTCACCCGCCGATTTAACATACTTGCCATGATGTTGTTTATGATATAGCTCTTTTGCCTTGGCAATTGCACATGGTTCGTATTGGTAAGAGATTGCAACCGGCACCACTTTGAGCTCTTTAATGTATTCGCCAAATTCTTTCTTTTGTTTACGGCCATTAAGTTGCAACATTTTTAAAAGCGCAGGATCAGTTTGATCAACCCCATCTTTAGCGCGCCCTTCTTTTTGGGCAATCCAAATTGAGTGCCCGCTACTGAGTGAATCATAAATATAAGCCGATAACTGAGTCAGCGCTTTTAACATCTCTTTTGGGGCTTTTGCTGAGCGTTTCACAATAAAACTTTTATTTAAGCGCATAAGCTCAGTAATGTAAGGAATTTGCAGCAAGTTATCGCCAATCGCAATTCTCACTGTTTTCATTTTATGCTGGAATAAGCCCCAATTAACCAGTGCAGGGTCAAGTACAATATCTCTGTGGTTTGAAACAAAAAGATAGGCTTGATTAGGGTCTAAGTCTTCTAAGCCAGAAAAAGTGACTTTTGAGGTGGTACGTTTTATTAATTTATTTAAGTAATGTGCCACTTCATTTTGTACATCTTCAACCGTTTTAACTTTGCCCCACTTTTTGCGCAACTGATGCTTTATTATAGCGCGTGCTAAAAACCCAACTGCGGATATAAAGCGTGGCAAATTGTATTTTGCAATTACATCAATAAACGCATTATCGTTAATTAATCGCGTTAATGAGGCGGCAACTTCATCGTCATTGTAAGGTCTTATATCTGCGTACTTATCTTCTAATTCAATCATTTACTGCATCTACAAAGTTAAAAACGGCGCGTTAAAACGCCCCGCTGTGTCTGATTTTGATTATAACTCAATCAAAAATACGAAACTAGCAATACTAAAGTTCGATTTACTGAGTTTTCATAGCGTTATAGTTTAACGCCGAGTCAAGCTGTCTTGCTAACAACGCATACGTATAAACTATGGCTATTAATTATTAATTTAAATGGGTAGACCCTACTAACAGCACTTTGTTCAAGTTAACTTAGCAAGGCAGTTGATCATAATAACATGCAAGTTAACCGTCAGTGGGCAGACCACATTTAAATATGGCTCTACAACTGCTAATGTAAACGCAATATGATAAACCCAATAACATTCAAATAGATGATACTCTTTTTATCACAAGCACTTCGCGTACAGGGGTTATTATTCCCTTAACACATACACTATTAGGACACACCGTGAACATAACAATTCTTGATAACGCTACACTGGCAAACACCTCACTTGATTGTATCTCAGCACTGGGAAAGCTTACCGTGCATCAGCTAACTAGCCCAGAGCAAGTGCTAGCACATAGCCAAAATGCAGAGGTGTTAATCACCAATAAAGTAGTGATTAATCGTGACACCATGGCACAATTAACATCACTCAAACTTATTTGTGTTAGTGCCACCGGCACCAATAATGTTGATTTAAATGCCGCGAAAGATTTAGGCATTGCGGTAACCAATGTTGCTGGTTATTCAACCCCCTCGGTTGTGCAGCATACCTTTTCGTTAATTACTAACTTATTAGGCAATACTCATCGCTACCAAGCGGACTGCCAACAAGGCGCATGGCAAAAAAGTGAAATGTTTTGTCGCCTTGATTACAGCTTTAATGACATTCAGGGTAAAACATTAGCCATTATTGGTGGGGGAACTCTGGGCAATGCTGTATCTAAAGTGGCTGAAGCCTTTGGTGCTCATGTCATTGTTGCAGAGCGCAAAGGTGCTGAGTGTCGCCAAGGACGCACGCCTTTTGAAACCGCAATAAAAACAGCGGATATTATCAGCGTACATTGCCCACTTAATGATGAAACGCGTGACTTAATTACGCTTAATGAATTAAAAATGATGAAACCAACTGCGCTTATTATTAACACCGCGCGCGGGGGGATCATTAACGAAGCCGACTTAGCACAAGCCTTAAAAACCAATGTGATTGCTGGTGCAGGTGTTGACGTACTAACTAAAGAGCCTGCTGAGCACAACAATCCACTGGCCAATTACACGGGAGATAACTTACTACTAACCCCACATATAGCGTGGGCCAGTACCGAATCTATTGTGCGCTTGGTTAAAGAAGTGAGTTTAAATATCGCTGCATTTAGTCAACAAGAGTCGCGTAATCGCTTGGTTTAATGCCGTTAAATTAAGTTAGTCAAAATAACTAAAAAGTGGCTTTTTAATTTTATTTCTTAAAAAAGCCACTAACTCAAAAATCACTTTAAAAATAAGCAATTGATTTTTAATGATTAAAAAACTGGCCTAGTCTTTGCTCTAAAGTCTGTAATTAATCATCTAGGATAATAAAAAATGAAAAAAACACTTTTAATCGCCGCCCTCACCGCTCCTTTTTTAACTGGCTGTGTTATTGCTGTATCCGATGGCGAAGCGGAAGGTCATTGGGCTGGTAATAGTTCTTCTAGCTGGCAAGCAACACATAAGAATAATCGTGAAATTATTTCAGGCTTGGCAATGGATAGCTCTTATCAGTCGGTATTAAAAACCCTAAAAACACCTGACTTCACCGAATTACTCAAAAAAGAAGAGGATGTTTACCAAGTCTTATTTTATGCAACGCACAGCATCCATTCAGATGGTAAAATGACTAAAGATGAATGCACACCGTTGGTATTTAAAAATGATAAATTAGTTGGTATTGGTGCCTCAGCACTGCAAATGCTGACAAACTAAGTAACTACAGCATTTATTGGGCGCTAATTTGATTGCGCCCTAACTTTTTCGCATTATACAAACCGGAATCAGCTTCTTCTAACAATGCTTTTTCAGTGTAAGCTTGGCTACTCTCACTAGAAGCAATACCGATGCTAATGGTGACGTGTGTAGCGTTTAAAGACGCATTATGTTCAATATTCAAATCATTAACGGCGTTACGTAACTTGTTGGCAAAAGCGATTGCACCTTGCTGATTGGTTTCTGGTAATACGGCCACAAATTCTTCACCGCCGTAACGCGCAACAAAATCACTGCCACGCTCACATTGCGCGGCTAACGTTTTTGCCACTGTTTTTAAACATTCGTCTCCAGCTCGGTGGCCATAGTAGTCGTTATAACGTTTAAAATGATCAATATCTATGAGTAAAACGCACAAAGGAGAGTAGTTACGCTTACTTCTACGCCACTCTCTTTCTAAGTTCTCATCTAAATAACGTCTATTGGGTATTTCTGTTAAGCCATCAATAGAGGCAAGCATTTCTAGCAAATCATTTTTTTGCTTAATTAATAACTGGTTCCGCACTCTAACTTTCACAATAGCGGCACTAAATGGCTTACCAATATAATCCATTGCGCCGAGCTCTAGCCCCTTTGCCTCATCTTCATGACGGTTGTTTGCAGAGATAAAAATAATAGGAATAGCCTGACTTATACTGTTCTCTTTTAGCTGTACGAGTACTTCATAACCATTCATACCAGGCATCATGATATCTAAAATGATTAAGTCTACTTGTGTGTGTTTAACAAACGCCAGGGCGTCTTCGCCGCTTGTCACTAAGTAAACATCATGCTCATCGCTTAAGGTTTTTTCTAAAATGATTCGGTTAAGCGCATCGTCATCTACAATTAATATTTTTGCTTTATTTATCATTGCTTACATCTAAAATTTTTATATAAATATGAACTTGTTTTAACTGTATTATCAGCTCTTTAATTGCAGCATTGGCGCTCTTGTCGCCCACTTTTAATAATTGCTCAGTATGTTGAGCACATAATAACAATCGGTTAAACCCTAAGTTTCCTGCTATCCCTTTTAGACTATGCACTAAGCGTACCATTTCAATAGTAGGTATGTCTTTTTGAAGCTCAGCTGAATATGACTCACTTAACACCGCTAACTTAGTAAGCATGCTTTGCAATAGCTTCTCATCATCATTGAACTGTGTCAAAGCGAAGGTTTTATCAAAAAAGCAAGGCTTAGATATGCCTAAATCAGCTATCGATGCAAATAAAATAGGCGCAACCACGGGCTTAGTTAAATGTTTATTCATACCACTATTCAATGAACGTGCAATATCGGCAGGCTCACAATGTGCAGTTAATGCAAAAATAGGCAATTGCTGGGCGTCAAACTGTTGGCGTATTATTTGGGTTGCTTGATAGCCATCAATACCCGGCATTTGAATATCCATTAAAACTAAATCGGGGCGCAATATATTCACCCATTCAACCCCCTGTTTAGCATCACTAGCAGTCACAACATTCACTTCGGCTTTACACAATATACTGCTAATAATGTCGAGATTGAGCGGGTTATCATCTATGGCTAATACTAAGGTTCCCGCTATTTCTTCTTGTGGTTTATCCGCTTTATATTGAGTTACTTTCTTTAACTTTTCAGGGGTTAAACTAAGTAACCGCTGCGCCAATGCACTGCGCGGTAAATACTGGCTAATAAAAGAGTCATTTATTGAAAGCTGATTCGGTTGCGAGTGCTCTATAACGATGAGTGAAATAGTACGAGTATGTAATACTGCTTTTATTGCTGACGTGAGAAAGGCAGGTACGTCATCAGCATCGATTACAATGCTATGCGCTTGTTGCAAACAATCTGGATCAGTTACGACTATTTCAAGAGCTTGATTATTGAAAAAAGGATGCGCGGTAATAACCTGATTAAGCAACTGACTCTTCGCGCTGGTGATCAGTAATAGCCTATCTGTAAAGCTTGCTGATTTCTCGGTATCTGTCGCTAAATCAAGCGTGAAGTAAAAATGACAGCCATGGCCTTTATCACTACTGAGTGCAATTTCACCTCCCATTAATGCCACACTATGCTTTACAATTGCCAGCCCTAAGCCAACCCCTTGATGCAAGCGAGTAGATGATTCATCACCTTGTGTAAAGGCATCAAATAAACGGCGTTGATCCGCTTGAGCAATCCCCACTCCCGTATCGATAACCTGAAAACAAATACGCTGCTCTGTATCGCTCTGGCTCGGCTGTAATGTCATTTTTAATGTCACACTGCCTTTATTGGTAAACTTAACGGCATTGGTAAGTAAGTTACCTAATACTTGTTGCAAACGAATTGTATCGCCGACTAAAAATGGAGAAATTTGCGAGTCTATGTCGATTTTTAGCTGTATCTGTTTTGCTTGGCATAAAGGTAAAATTAAACTTTCGCAGGTATCAATCAAATCAACTAAGCACAATGGCGCTAATTGCAGCGTTGCTTCTTTACTTTCAACGCGGGCAAAATCAAGCATACTATTTAGCATCTGCAACAAATTATTGGCCGCATATTTTGCTTGGCTAGTTTGTTGAATTTGCCGCTGTGTTAATCCGTGCTCTGCGAGTATATCCAATAATCCCAACACGGCATTGAGGGGGGTGCGTATTTCGTGGCTTAAATTAGCAATAAAACGGCTTTTAGCCAACGTGGCACGCTCTGCATCATCTTTGGCTTTGGTAAGTTCTGTAACATCTTGAATATGAATAACATAATAAAGCGGCTGACTATTTTCATTCCAAATTAACGACATACTCAACTGTAACCAGGCATTTAATTGGGTATGAGCCAAGGTTAAGTGAAACACCCTTTTTTTATTATTTAATAATTGCTGTAGTAATGCTTCAAGCTCCTGCCATTGTGTATTATTAAAAAGCGCATAAAAAGGAGTATCGGTTAATTTATCATGCTTGGAAAATAATTTTCGTGCGGCTTTGTTTACTTGTAAAATAGCGTACTCAAGCGAGAGTAAAAACACCCCATTTGCGGCAAATTCAATTGCGCTTCTAAATATAGATTCAGACTCTTTTAATGCATACAAAGTATGTTGTTGTTCTGTAATATCACGGCCAACCCCCATAGTTCCTAATAATTGCTGCTGTTCATTGTAAAAGGGAGCAATGGTTAACTGGTAAGTTCGCTCAGCAACATCTATGCGCTGCTGAATTTGCATTTTATGCTGTAATACTTGATATTCCAGCAAACTAATTTGTTCATACTCGTTACTTATGTTGTGTATTTGCAGCCCAAGAAGTTCACCTTGAGTTTTTCCTACAAACAACTCAAACGCTTTATTACAGCCTAAAAAAATGCCTTCTGTATTTTTAAAATAAATAAAATCAGGCACGCTATTAAGTACTGTGTTTAATAACGCTAAATGACGCTCTTTTGCTTGGTCGCTATGTTTTAGCTTTTGCGATTGTTGCCGTACTTGATCATCTAACTTTTGATTAGCATTTTGCAAAGAAATAACTAAATGCTCATTTTTCGCAAAAATAGCTTTTACCCGAGCAAACCAAGGTTGCCAGTTTAACGGTATTTGGTAATTTAAATACCCGCTATTGTCATCGTTATGATGCTCTAAATAACGCATCAACTCGGTCATAGGTTTGATAAATATACGTTTGCTTAACCAAAAAAAGATGTAAAACATCAAACATAAAAATAAGGCTAACGAAATAAACTCTATCAATACTTCATACACAATACCGCTTGAGAGAGTGTGCTTGTCAGCAAGAAACGCCAGATGAATAGGGTTCTTTTTTGAAGGCTGAATTAAAAATAATGAGTCTGCTCGCGCATTACTCTTTTGTGAGGGGCTATTAATATTAGGCCAATAGGTCGATAACTTTATGGCTTGATTAATTGGCTGCTGTGAACTGGCAATAATTTCATTCTCTTGGTTGATAAAAACATACTCGCCTTGCTTTGAGGTTATTATTTTCAACCAACTAGAGATAGCCTGTAAGTCATATATTAAAACAATATAATCTGAGGAGTTAAGCTCTCGCTGTCGGCCAACTGCAAAATATGCGTTATTGTCTACTTTAATAACGGCACTTGAAGTGAGTTTGTTCGCTGAAGATAAAGGTTTAAAGTCGCCATTAAGTACCTGCGTTAAAATATAACTTTGTGTATTGTTACGCCGAGCTAAATAAGTAAAGCCGCGCTCATCAACATAGGCTACAGAATGCAGCGACGAAAGCAGCGCTAAAGCAGTATTGAAAGACGGAGCCAGCGACATGACTTTTTGCCAGCGTGATAATGCCTGTTCGGAATAGCTGAATTGGCCTTTTCCTACTATTTCGCCATTAAAATGTGCTATCTGGCTATAATAATAATGCTCGTATTGATTAATGTTTTTTGTGAAGGCCTGATTCGCTGGTTGTGGGGCGTGTTTGTCATACATAATAAACATCGCATTAAGTAAATCGTCGATGGCTTGCATATCATGATCAAGCTGCGCCGATAACGCACTAAAATCGGTGGTCTTTTTTGTTATTGCACGGTCCATTTTTATATCATAAAAATGCAAACACAAAAAAGAGGCCACCAATAAAGGGATTGCTAACGC
Organism: Pseudoalteromonas sp. 23_GOM-1509m; assembly: GCF_000518425.1. NCBI lineage: Bacteria > Pseudomonadati > Pseudomonadota > Gammaproteobacteria > Alteromonadales > Pseudoalteromonadaceae > Pseudoalteromonas > Pseudoalteromonas sp. 23_GOM-1509m. The sequence continues at coordinate 207,868 of NZ_JADO01000008.1, read as the reverse complement.
CACAAAAACAGAGCGATGATAATGTTTTAGCGGTAAAAAATTCAACGACCTACCTAATTATTAGCTCAAAAATCAAACTGTAGACTATAGAGCCAAGATGTTAAGCGCAAGTTATAAATTTTCCTCGGCGAACGAAGCCAGTCGACTGCGTACTACCCCATTAAGATTTACGGTAGCACCACCTTCAAAGTGCTTAAACCGCTCTACAATATAGGTAAGCCCCGAAGTAACCGCCGTTAAATAATTACTGTCTATTTGAGCTAAATTCCCAGTACAAATTAGTTTTGTTCCTTCCCCGCAACGGGTAATAATAGTTTTTAGCTGAGAAGCCGTTAAGTTTTGGCTTTCATCTAAAATCACCACCGCATTTTGAATACTACGTCCGCGCATAAAGTTCACCGACTTAAACTGAATATTGGCTTTTTCCATAATGTAATTACGGCTCGAAATTGGGTTTTCATCACCTTTATGCAGCACTTCTAAGGTATCGGTTATGGCAGCCAACCAAGGCGCCATTTTTTCTTCCTCGGTACCAGGCAAAAAGCCAATTGATTCTGCAATTTCAGGGGTATTACGGGTTACAATGACTTTGTCGTAAATTCCTTTTTCAATCACCATCTCTAGCGCACACGCAAGTGCCAGTAAAGTTTTACCACATCCCGCTGGGCCGGTTAAAATAACAAGCTCAATAGACGTGTCGAGCAAGGCATCAAGAGCCATTGCTTGGTAAATATTTTTTGGCTTTATTCCCCATGCACTTTGATGCATCAATCGCTCTGCACCAATATCTTTAATGGTAATATGCTCACCATCATACGATTTAACTCTAGCGGCAAACTGATCGCCATCATCAAGTAAATATTCATTACAAAACACATCAGGAATTAAATCTTTAGGGATATGATGAACTGTTTCACGTCCGTGTTGCTCAGTATTACACTGACCGACATGCTGCCAAAAATCGCCCACAATTTTTTTATAACCACTGGTGAGTAAATCAATATCGTCAATTAACTGATCAGTACGATAGTCTTCAACATATTTAAGCCCCGCCCCTTTGGCTTTTAAGCGCATGTTAATATCTTTAGTTACTAATATGACTTTTTTATCGCTGTGCTGGTTTTGTAAATGCACCGCACAATTAATAATACGGTGGTCGTTTTCATTGCCCGGCAAACCAGAAATAGAATCGGCAAATAAATGGTCGTTTACAATAATTAAGCTGCCTGTCGATCCGCCTTGTTTATTCCTTGGCAGCGCCACACCTTGTAACATTTGTTCGGGAGTTGCCTGACTCAACACCCCATCAAGGCCACGAATAGCCACTCGCGCATCGCGGCTCACATCGTGTTTTCTATCTTTTATATGATCAAGTTCTTCCAATACGGTCATTGGGATAACAACTTGGTGCTCTTGGAATGACAAATACGCGAGGGGTTCGTGAAGTAATACATTGGTATCTAGCACATACATTTTACTATCAAAATTTGAAGCTTTTCCCATAGTACTTTCCTTACGTTTTATGATTTTTATGCTATACCCAATAAACTAATCAGTGGTTACTAATAAACTTGATTAATTACTTAGGTATAATTTGAGTTTAGTCTATTTGTCATAAAAGTCTGTTTTATGACAAATATCATTTAGTTTGAATTTTCCACAAAATCGACGCACTAATGAGCGCTTAGGGTTGGTAATAATTCATACTTATAAAATTAATTAAAAGTCAGGCAAATAGCGCCTTGCAGTGGTGTTATCTAACAGGTAACATAGCCGCCTTTTTCTTCATAGACGAGACATACATGAATTTTTCCTTAGGTCAGCGTTGGATAAGTGACACAGAGTCAGATTTAGGATTGGGCACCGTTGTTGCCATTGATGGCCGCCAGGTCAGTATTTTATTTCCTGCCAGTGGTGAAAACCGTGTTTATTCTTCTGCAGAAGCACCGGTAACCCGCGTAGCATTTAATCCTGGTGATGTGATCCGAAGCGTTGAAGAATGGGAATTACAAGTCGAGTCTATTGAAGTGCAGGGTGAGTTATTGTGCTATCACGGAGAGCGTGTTGATACCGGTGAAAAAGTACAATTAAAAGAAACTTTTTTAGATCACTTTATCAAGTTCAATAAACCGCAAGACCGCTTATTTGCGGGCCAAGTAGACCGTTTTGATCGGTATACTTTGCGCTATCAAACCTGGTTACATCAGTTTGAACGTCAGCAGTCACCTATTAAAGGCTTAATTGGTCAACGCGCTAATCTTATTCCGCATCAGCTTTATATTGCTCAAGAAGTCGGTAAACGTTTTGCACCACGGGTATTACTGTCTGATGAAGTAGGCTTAGGTAAAACCATCGAAGCGGGCATGATTTTACATCAACAAATTATCACCGGTCGTGCCAGCCGTGTACTTATTGTTGTGCCTGAGAACTTACAACACCAATGGTTAGTAGAAATGCTACGCCGTTTTAATTTACGTTTTTCAATTTTTGATGAAGAACGCTGCGACGAAGCGTTTGCTGATTCACCTAATGTATTTGATACCGAGCAACTGGTACTTACTAGCCTTGAGTTTTTAACCAAGAAAAAACGCTGGTTTGAACAAGCTACGTTGGCCGACTGGGATTTATTAGTAATCGATGAAGCGCATCATTTAAGCATTAACAACAATAAACCTAGTGCCGAATACCAACGTATGGCTGAGCTGAGCCAAGATATTCCAGGGCTAATTCTTCTTACCGCTACGCCAGACCAACTGGGTCATCGTAGTCATTTTGCTCGTTTACAACTGCTCGATCCAGATCGTTTTTACGACTATGACGTGTTTAAAGAAGAAGAAGCAAACTACAAAGACGTTGCCGAAGCTGCTAATCAGTTATTACAAGAACAAGCACTGGATGACAGCGCAAAAGCCACATTAATTGAGCTATTAAAAGAAACAGATATCACCGATATCCTTGAAAAAGCCCAACAAGGCGACCTTGCTGCACGCAAAGAAATACTCAATATGTTACTGGATCGCCATGGCACTGGGCGCATATTATTTAGAAATAGCCGCAGTGGCATTGATGGCTACCCTAGCCGTAAATTACATGCCTACCCAATGGCATTACCTAAGCAATACAAAACAGCAATGACCGTGCTGGGTAATATGAGTGGCATTCAAAATGCCGAGCTCAGTGCGCAACGTGCACTTTTCCCTGAAAAAATATTTCAAGAATTTGAAGGTGAAAGCGCAAGTTGGGGATTATTTGACCCTCGCGTAGATTGGTTAATTGAAACGCTAAAAACACTCAAGCGTGAAAAAGTATTACTCATTTGTGCTAAAGCCGAAACCGCAATCAGCCTTGAGCAAATATTACGTGAACGCGAAGCAATTAAAGCCTCGGTTTTCCACGAGGGCATGTCGATTATTGAACGTGACCGCGCTGCGGCATTCTTTGCCGATGAATACGATAACGCACAAATATTACTGTGTTCAGAAATTGGTTCAGAAGGTCGTAACTTTCAGTTCTCACATCACTTAGTGTTATTTGATTTACCACTCAACCCCGATTTACTTGAGCAACGTATTGGTCGATTAGACCGTATAGGGCAAACACAAAATGTGAACATTCACGTGCCATATTTTGAAAACACGGCCCAAGAAGTACTACTGCGTTGGTATAACGAAGGCTTAGATGCGTTTGAAAGCACATCAACCACTGGGCAGTTGTTATATAAAGAGTTTAGCGAAGATTTACTTGAGTACATTGCAGCTCATAATTGTGATGAAGATGAGCTAGATCCACTCCTTGAGCAAGTAGCACAAAAAAATGCAGTATTACGCAAACAAATGGAAAGTGGTCGAGATCGCTTGCTAGAGCTACATTCATCGGGACAGGGTGCTGCTGATTCACTTGTGGCTGACATTGAAAAGCTCGATAACCAGTTTGAACTGCCAAGCTACATGATCAACGTGTTCGACACCTTTGGTGTAAGCCAAGAAGATAAAGGTGAAAACACCATTATTTTAAAACCCACTGAGCACATGTTAAACGCTTCGTTCCCATCGCTAAAAGACGATGGAATGACAGTAACCTTTGACCGCGATACCGCGCTTTCTCAGGAAGATGTGCACTTTATTAGTTGGGATCACCCTATGGTGCAAGGCACTATGGATATGATTTGTGATGATGATTTTGGTAGTTCATCGGTGGCGTTACTTAAAAACAAAAAGTTACCACCAGGCACCTTTTTTGTTGAGCTAATATTTGTTGCCGAAGCCATGGCACCAAAAGTCCTGCAAGTGGGTCGCTTTTTACCCCCTACGCCAATTCGTATTTTACTCGATAAGAGCAGTAATAACTTAGGTGAAAATGTTGGTTTTGATGGCTTTAATCAGCAACTATCTGCGGTAGGTCGTCAAACAGCAAGTAAATTAGCCGGTGCATTGCAAAGTGCGGTTCATCCAATGATCAACACCGCAAAAGACATGGCGCAACAAAAGTTGGATGTTATTCGTGCCGAGTCATTAGCAAAAATGCAAACATCGTTGAGCGAAGAGCAACAGCGATTAGTTGCACTGAAACAAATTAATCCAAACATTCGCCAAGAGGAAATTACCTTTTACGATAAACAACGCAATGAGCTAACCGCACATATTGAAAAAGCGCAGTTAAAACTCGATGCGATTCGTTTGATTGTGGTTTCGCACTAGAGAACCTAGCTGTCAGTCGTTAGTTAAAGATTACTAACGTGTGTGTATAAAAAAAAGCGCGATATTTATATCGCGCTTTTTACTTGAGCCTAAGACCTCACTCCACTAAAATAGCGCACTTCAAAATCACTGAGGTCTGCCGTGTTAGTTAACTACAATCCCCCTATGAGCCCGTATTTAACTATACTGTTTCAAGATGATGATTTACTTATTGTAAATAAGCCTAGCGAATTACTCACCGTCCCAGGTAAAGACCCAAAACATGCCGATAGCTTAATAAATCGCGTCAACCGTGTTTTTCCTAGTGCTAAAATTGTTCACCGTTTAGATATGGCTACCTCTGGCATACTTTGCTTAGCAATGAACAAAGCCGCTCATCGGCATTTAAGTATGCAATTTCAAGAGCGCGAAACAGCAAAACGTTATATTGCACGTGTTTACGGGCAACTTGAAACTGAAACAGGCTCTGTTGATTTACCGCTTATTTGTGATTGGCCGAATCGTCCTAAGCAGATGGTTGATCATGACAATGGCAAACCTTCGCTCACTCATTTTAAAGTGCTTGAACGTGAAGCACAGGCAACCCGTGTAGAGCTTACTCCTATTACAGGGCGCTCACATCAGCTGCGCGTGCACATGTTAAGCTTAGGCCATCCTATTTTAGGCGATCGCCTCTACGCCCATAAAGACGCACTTGCTGCTGCTCCTCGGTTACAATTACATGCACAAATGCTACAACTCAAACACCCTGTAACGGAGCAAGTACTTACTTTTGAAGCTGAGAGCGAGTTTTAACACGGTTTAATCTTTTAGCTATTTACAGTAAATAGCTAAACTTTAAGAGCACTACGCCGATACATAAATAAGATTTAAATTAAAAGCTTATTATGTTTATTACGCAGATGTTTAAAGTCATTATTACTACTCTTGTGCTTGGCTGTACGTTAATCAGTTTTCAAGCGCTGAGTGCTGAGTATATCGCTCCTCCTCCCTTTTCAAAAAATATTGATGCGGATATCTCTCGCCTAGCTCAAAGTGATGAAGTAAAGCCTATTTTAGCTGGTGATACTGAGTTTTTAACTTTATACAGTGAATATATGAGTGCGGACTTTAGAGGTGTTGTAATACTTATTCCTGACTGGCAATCAACGCCGACAAACAATGCAGGCATGAATTTTTTACGTAAAGAGCTGAATAATCAAGGGTATACCTCTTATGCGATGACAGTGTCTGATATTGATTGGCAAGCAGCTCAAGATGATGCAGCAAAAACGATTAATGATCCTGTGGGCAAAAATAATGAAACAGCCAACGCAAATACTAAGCCAGACACCAGTACACAAAAACAGCCCCATCATGCTGACTATGTTGAACAAGTAAATACTGAAGTGGTAGATAACTATAAATTAAAACTAGTCGCTCGCTACGACGCTTTATACCAACAAGCTGCGATGGAGTCTGAGAATATTGTTGTTATTGCACAAGGCACCAGTGCTGGGGTATTGTTGGAGCACTACGCTGAATTTTCAGACTCAAAAATAAGCGCCTTCATTAGTTTAAGTAGCTACCTTCCTAATACAAAACGTAATGCAAAGTTAAGCCAAATAACATCCTTGGTCACCCCCGCTTTGTTGGATATTTATTTTGCTACAGACAGTAATGATATCTTAATGAACCTTAAAAACCGTCAGCGTTGGGTTAATCGAAATGCAAAGTTTGATTATCGCCAACGTCAGTTGTTTGGATTACGCGATGCGCCGCAGCAACATGCACGGCTAAGCAAAGAAATAGACGGGTTTTTACGCCGCCTTTTTTAAATACTCGTATGCCGCTTGAATATCTTGGCTTTTTTTAACCGCGACTTCCATCATATGCTTAGGTAAACCTTGCGATACGAGCTTATCAGGATGGTGCTGAGCCATGAGCTTACGGTAGGCTACTTTAATATCACGTTGCGATGCGTCTTTATTTAACCCTAATAAGGCCAATGCTTGCGAACGGTTCATATCATTACTTGGTGGTACATGATGCCCTGAGCCTTCACGGTAGCTGCTACTTTGACTTTGCTGCTGTTTAAAACGCTGTTGTTGCTGCCTAAAGTTAAACTCTGCTTGATAACGTTTTAATACAAAGGCAAAGTGTGCTTTAGACACACCAAGCTGCTTACTAACTTCTTGCAGTAATTGCTTTTCTTGTGCAGCAAGTACCCCGTCAGAAAACGCCATTTGAATTTGAATTTCTAAAAATAACTGCAGTAAATCATAACGTTTAGCAAAACGTTCTTTAAAATCATAAACCGTATCTTTGAGTGAAAAGTCGCTGTCTTTACCCGATTGAAACGCCTGCTGCGCTTCACGGCGCTCCTCGCCTTTTAAGCCCATTTCATCCATAAACAGCGTCGCTGCTTTAATGTGGGTTTCGCTAACACGGCCATTCGACTTGGCAATATGTCCCATTACCGCAAAGCAACTCGAAAAAAACAACGCTTGGCGTTCGTTAACATCATCGCCTTTAAAAAGGTTAGAAAAGCCGCCAGCTTTATCAAAGTCTTTTTTTAGGCTTTTATCAAACATATGGCCTAGGTATAAGCCTAAAATGGCACCAAATATTTTGCCAAACATAAAACCAAAACAGAAACCGAGAATTTTTCCCCACATTTTAAAACTTACCTCTAATGTTTTATATTTAGCTTATGGCGCTAGTTGTTGGTTAAGAGCCGATAAGCGCTCTGGTGTGCCTACATCGTCCCATTGGCCAATATAGAGTTCAGTGGAGACTAAATGTTCATTTAATTTTTCACGTAGCAAAGGGCCTAATGGCCGAATGCTTGGGGCTAGCCCCTCAAAAAAATCAGCTTGATAGCGCCCTATCCCTGAAAAGGTATACCGCTGGCTACTTGTCGGTAAGTGGCTCAGTGTAAAATCGCCATCAGGATTATGCGCAGGGTTTTCAACCAATACAATGTGCGCCTCTTTAGGCTGTAAATGTAGCTGCATTAATGCACTGACATCATAGTCGCTGTAAACATCGCCATTAATCACAATAAATGACTCCCCTAATAAGGGAAGTGCTTGAATAATACCGCCTGCGGTTTCAAGCCCGCCCGTCACTTCTTGGCTATAGGTTATAGTCACGCCCCACGCGCGCCCATCAGCAAAATAGGTTTTTATTTTATCTCCTTGCCACGCAAGGTTAATTATTATTTGAGTAATACCTGCAGCCTTTAGGCGCATAATATGATGCTCAATCAGTGGTTTTCCCGCTACACATAACATAGGCTTAGGTAACTCTGCGGTGAGCGGCATCATACGTTTACCGCGCCCAGCGGCTAATATCATCGCCTTCATGGTTGTTCCTCTTTTAACCGCTGTTGCACCTTTTGCATCACGCTAGTTTTTATCAAAGCCGATAAGTCGCTAAGCTCAGGGTATTGTGCCGCCACCTCTATTACGTATTCAAGTGTAGGGAGTATGTTTGCTAAGTAACCTTGTTTACCATCACGCAAATATAAACGACAAAAAATACCCGCCGCTTTTAAATGGCGTTGTAAACCCGTTAAATCAAACCAATATTTAAATTCTGCAAATGACTCGTTAGTTATTAAACCTTGGCGTTTAAATTCGTCGTAACCAAACTCAAGTAAATGATTCAGCTCGTCTTTAGGCAATTTAAAGTAGCAGTCTCTTAAAAGTGAGACTAAGTCGTAACATAATGGGCCTTGTACCGCGTCTTGATAATCAATAATCGCCCATTGCTGCTCGCAGCGCATAATATTACGACTGTGATAATCCCGGTGCATTGTGACTGTGGGTTGCTCAAGCAGTGTATTTATTAGCAGCGCTGTGCTTGTTTGCCAAGTCTGTTGCTGCTCAGCGCTGAGCTCTGCGCTAATAAAATCATTAACCAGCCAATTTTTAAAAATATCCAGTTCAAGTGCAATAAAATCACGGTCATACGGATTCATTGACGGCGCGGCTGGAGTTTTTGCCCACTTGGCACTTAAACTGATCAGTTGCTGGTAATACTCGCTGCGATTCGCATCATCAAGCAAGTCAGCTAAATGAGTGCTACCTAAATCACTTAGAATAAAAAAACCTTGCTGCTCGTCACTATGAATAATGGATGGTAATAAAAACCCCTGCTCAGAAAACACCTTGTTTAATGCAATATAAGGGACGTTGTTAACTTTTTTTGGATCGGAGTCCATCACAACAAAGTTTTTATTTTCAGCGTTTAACCTATAATAACGGCGAAAACTGGCATCTGCAGTTATTGCATTAAGCGCATAGGATTGCTCACCAAAGTGAGTATTAATAAACTGTTGTAAACTCTCAAAGCGTGTCATTTTATAAGCTATCTATTTTTCACTAATTACTTTGCCATTGTTTTCCTTTATTATGTATAGCTTGTAACTAATCACAGAGCATAAAGGTCGATAAATGAGCAAAACCTGGGGCATTTTGATGCTAAGCGTACTGAGCGCACCATCGCTTGCCGAAACTGAACTGACACACAATTTTTGTGGCACTTCAATGCAAACCAGAGCTTGGCAACCGCTTGCTGGCCTTGAGCTTGGAACGGTTGATATCAGCGCTGATGACGTTGAGCTTTTAGGCACACAAAGCGCTGAATTTACTGGCAATGTTGATATTAACACCGTTAACATGAGTTTGTCCGCACAATCAGCACTGATTGATAAACAACGTGGCCTGCTTAATGCCACTGGCCCAATTACCTATCGCGATTATGTAAGCCACGTACAAAGTTCGGGCTTAAATGCCGATTTAAATAACTCAGCATTTAGTTTATTAGGCGCACAATACAGCCTAACACAACAACAAGGCAAAGGCGGCGCGGAAAAGCTCACCATCGATAAGTCTGGCTTAATGCTGATGAATGCAAGCTTTACTGCGTGCCCAGGTAATACGCCTGTGTGGGCTATTGAAGCCGATGAAATAAACTTATCACGTGAAGAAGGCTGGGGCGAAACCTACAATGCCGTGCTACGTATTTTAGATACGCCGGTACTCTATTTACCTTATTTTACTTTCCCACTCGATGAGCGCCGTAAGTCAGGCTTATTAACGCCCAGCTTTTCAAGTTCAGATCGCTATGGGTTAGAAACGATTACGCCTTATTATTGGAATATTGCCCCTAATTATGATGCCACTATTACCCCGCGTTATATGTCACGTAAGGGGCTACAATTACAAACTGAATTTAGATATTTAACCCCAGAGCACCAAGGTTTAGTGGCTGTAGAATATTTAAATAAAGATGACTCAGAGCCTGAGCTTAACGAGCGCTTTTTGTTTCATTGGCAACAAAAAAGTTATATTGGTGAAGACTGGCGAGCCAGTATTGATATTACCAATGTTAGTGATGACAACTACCTCACTGATTTAAACTCCGCTTATGCCAGTAAAACCGATACGCAGCTTTATCGCACCGGCTCGCTAACTCATATGGGCGAAATGTGGCGTACTGATATAAAAGTGCAAAACTTTGAAGTACTCGGTGACCACTTAGAGTCATATACAGCCTTACCACAGATTAGCTTTACCCAAACCACCCCGTGGAAAATTGATTATTTCGATTTTAGTGTTTCAGGCGAGCTGAGCCATTTTACTAACAGCTCTGCGGTAATTGACCAAGCCACTCGTGTGCATATAGAGCCTAAAGCACGCTTTGATTACAAAGAGTATGCATGGTCGTTTTTATCTGAAGTGAGCTTATTGCAAACTAACTATAAACAGGACGGTGATTTACAGGGTACACAGTATAGCGATAATGTTTCGCGTACTTTGCCAAAAGTGCGCTTATATTCTCAGCTTAACTTTGAGCGCGACACCTCAATTTTTATCGACGATGGTATTCAAACTCTAGAGCCACAAATTCAGTATTTATATACGCCTAATAAAGATCAGTCTGACATTGGCTTATACGATACCACTAAGTTACAAGATGACTTTTTTGGTTTATTCAGGGATGCGCGTTTTTCAAGTGTTGACCGAATTGCCGCAGCTAATCAATTTACGCTAGGGGCTACAACGCGTTTATTTGATAAGAAAAATGAAGAAGTATTTAACTTCAGCGCAGGCCAAATATTTTATTTAAGTGATTCAGCCAAGCCTACAGAGCAAGGGCTTAATAGCGATAGTAACTACAATGCCTTGTTTGCAGCGCAAACCATGTTACATTGGCACCGCCGCTGGTATTTATCGGGTGGTATTCAGTACGACACGGATGGCAAGCAAATTATCCAGTCAAATTTAACCTTAGACTATAAAGGTGACGATAATCAGCTGGTTCAATTGAACCATCGCTATGCAAATGATGTCTCAGGAAATACAATCGAGCAAGCGGGCTTATTTACAAGCATCCCTATCAGTGACGAGTGGCAATTTATTGCAAGTTACCATCGCGATCTTGATAATAACCGCAGTATTGAAGTATTTAGTGGATTACAGTATGAATCGTGCTGTTGGGCGTTCCAAATTACTGGCCATCGCCAAATTGAAACTGATTTAAATCAGTCAATTGGGCAACCCCAAGCCACTTTTGATTCGAGCATTCGTTTGAATTTTGTATTAAAAGGGCTTGGTAGTAAAAGCCGTTACGATGCTCAAAAATTATTACAACAAGGTATTTTTGGTTATCGTAGGCCGTATTTTCTTAATGACTAAACTGCTTTATTTATAGTAAAAATTTACAAATAACTATATTAATTTAGCCGTATTTAGCATTACAACAGTACTATTAGTAAGAGTAGTAAAAAGAATATGAATTTAAAAAAATTATTAACATCAGCAGTTTTAACGTTCAGCTTATGCCAAAGTGCATTTGCCGCCCCTGTCGAAATAGACAAAGTAATTGGTATTGTAAACCAAGGCGTTATTTTAAAAAGTGAAGTAGACACCATTGTTGATCGCGTAAAAAAACAAGCAGAAGAACAAAACCAACAGCTGCCAAAAGACGAAACACTTCGTGTTCAGGCGATTGAGCGTTTAGTAAATCAAACCTTGATGATGCAGATGGCTGAGCGCATGGGCTTAGAAATTTCAGATAGCCAGCTTGACCAAACACTTGCCAACATGGCTAAAGAGCAAGGCGGTACAATTGCTGATTTGCGTCGTACTATTGAAGCGTCGGGTGAGAGTTTTCAAGCTTACCGCGAAGAAATTCGTAAAGAGATAACCACGCAACAAGTTACACGTGCAAACGTAGACCGCCGTATATATGTAAGCGACCAAGAAATTGATAACTTACTAAAAATTATGGATAGCCAAGGCCAAAATGCCGAAGAATACGATATTGGTCACATACTTATCGATATTCCAAGTGGTGCTGCTGCAGAAGACGTTAGCTCAGCAAAAACACGCGCAGACAAAGTTATTGAACTGCTGCAAGACGGCCAAGAATTTAAGCGTATTGCCATTTCATCATCAAGCGGCTCAAAAGCGCTTGAGGGCGGCCAATTAGGCTGGATGGGCATTAACGAAATGCCATCGTTATTTGCAGAAGCTGTAAAAGGTAAAAAGAAAGATGCGATTATTGGTCCACTTCGTTCAGGTGCAGGTTTCCACATCATTAAAGTGCAAGACGTACGTGGCCGCCAAGTAGTAGAAACCACTGAAGTTAAATCTCGCCATATTCTTATAAAGCCTTCAATCATTTTAAGTGAAGAAAAAGCACGCACTATGCTAGCAGGCTTTGTTAAAGATTTACGCGCCGGCGATGCTGACTTTGCAGAACTTGCTAAAGAATACTCACAAGACCCCGGTTCAGCACTTAAAGGCGGTCAATACGATTGGACTGATCCAACCACCTATGTGCCTGCGTTTAGAGATACGTTACTATCACTTGATCAAAACGAGATAAGCGAACCATTTAGAACACAATTTGGCTGGCACATTGTACAATTATTAGATACACGCGTTGCCGATAAAACCGAGCAAGCAAAACGTAATCGTGCACATGGCATGTTGTTTAATCGTAAATTTAAAGAGGAAAGCTTTAACTGGCAGCAAGAAATGCGCGAACAAGCCCATGTTGAAATTTTCCCAATAGACGAATAATTATGACCTTAAGAATTGCGGTAACCCCCGGAGAACCTGCAGGCATTGGCCCAGACTTGCTATTAAAACTGGCACAACACAGCTGGGATGCGCAACTAGTAGCGATTGCAGATGCATCGCTACTAAAACAACGCGCTAAGCATTTGGGTTTAAACATTGAATTAATTGAATTTGATGAACAAGCCAAAGCAATGCCAACAGCGGCTGGCAGCTTATATATTAAGCAAATTGATTTAGCAGAGCCCGTTGAGCTTGGCGTGCTTAATGACGCCAATGGGCAATACGTGTTAGATACATTACGTATTGCCAGCGAAAAGAATATGGATGGCACATTTGATGCCGTTGTTACGGGGCCTGTTCATAAAGGTATTATTAACCAAGCCGGCATTTCTTTTAGTGGCCATACTGAGTACTTTGCTCAGCAATCAGGTACAGCCGATGTGGTTATGTTATTAGCCACTGAAGGTTTGCGTGTTGCACTAGTAACCACACATATTCCGCTTGCTTATGTCTCTCGTGCTATTACGCAAGAGCGACTAGTTAAAGTGGCTAATATTCTTAATCATGACTTGAAAACTAAATTTGGCATTGAGCAACCACGTATTTTAGTCTGTGGCTTAAACCCACATGCCGGTGAAGATGGTCATTTAGGCCGCGAAGAAATCGACACGATTACGCCTACGCTCGACCTACTAAGAGCTGAGGGGATGAACTTAATCGGACCTTTACCAGCAGATACGTTATTTCAAGATAAATACCTAAATGAAGCCGATGCAGTGCTGGCTATGTATCACGATCAGGGATTACCTGTGCTAAAATACAAAGGATTTGGTAAGTCAGTGAATATAACTCTCGGCCTTCCATTTATTCGCACCTCAGTCGATCACGGTACTGCGCTTGATTTAGCCGGTACAGGCGATGCTGATGTTGGCAGTTTTGAATTAGCGATCCGCGAAGCAATTAAGCTCGCCCATGAAAAAGCACAGAATCAATGACCGATAAAGTACACTTAGGACACCGCGCCCGTAAACGTTTTGGCCAAAACTTTTTATTCGATGAGTCAATCATCGACAAAATCGTCACCGCTATCGATCCTAAACCACAAGATAATTTAGTAGAAATTGGCCCAGGTCTAGGCGCTATTACCGAGCCTGTTGCCGATTTAAGTGGCCATTTAACGGTTGTTGAGCTAGATAAAGATTTAGCCCAGCGTTTAATTGAACACCCATTTTTAGGGCCAAAATTAACCGTAAACCAAGGCGATGCAATGAAGTTTGATTTTGCAAGCCTAGTTAAAGATGACAAAAAACTAAAAGTATTCGGCAACCTGCCGTACAACATTTCAACGCCTTTGTTGTTTCACCTGTTTGAATTTGCCGATCATATTGAGCACATGCACTTTATGCTGCAAAAAGAAGTGGTAAAGCGCATGGTAGCAGGCCCTGGTAGTAAAACCTTTGGTCGCTTGAGTGTGATGACTCAGTATTATTGTCATGCGATGCCTGTGGTAGAGGTACCGCCTGAATGCTTTAAACCGGCACCTAAAGTCGATTCTGCGGTTATTCGCTTAATCCCTAAAAAGGCACAGCAGCGTACCGCTAAAAGCGTTAAAATATTAAACACCGTTTGTTTAGAAGCGTTTAATCAGCGCCGTAAAACGTTGCGTAACAGCCTTGGCAACCTTCTAACCGCTGACGAATTAACCAGCATTGGCATTGATATTACTTTGCGAGCTGAGAGCCTGTCGTTACAACAATTTATTGATATAGCTAACTGGATTTATGACAACAAGCAGTAATATAGGATCACCTGTAAAGGTATCTGTTGAAACGTTTTATGTAGAAGAGCAATCGCAACCTGAACTAGATAAGTTTGTGTTCGCCTACTCCGTTACTATAAAAAACCACAGTTTATGCAGTGCAAAGCTACTTAGCCGTTATTGGCTAATTACTGATGCCAATGGCAAAGAAGTAGAAGTGCAAGGCGAAGGTGTGGTGGGTGATACCCCAGATATAGCCCCAGGTGAAAGCTACAAATACACCAGTGGTGCAATAATAGATACACCGGTAGGCACCATGCAGGGACATTACACTTTACGTAACGAGTTTGGTGCTGAATTTAAAGCACCCATAAACGTATTCCGCTTAGCCTGCCCTAATATCCTACACTGATAAAAACAGGTAACAATGGCCGACTACGCAATAGGTGATTTACAAGGCTGCTTTGACGAATTTAGTTTATTGTTAAAGCAAGTCGACTTTAACCCTAGCAAAGATCACTTATATTTAGTGGGTGATATTGTCGCTCGCGGCCCAGACTCTAAAGCGTGCCTTGATTATATTTATCAACATCAAGACAGCGTTAGCGTCACATTAGGCAATCATGACTTACACATGATTGCCTGTTATTTAAATAACGTTACACCTAACCCCAAAGACAAACTCACTGCACTGTTTAACAGTAGTAAACTGCCCCACTACATCGCGTTTTTACAAACTCAGCCTTTAGCGCTTTATTTAGAACAATATAATTGTTTTATTTCTCATGCAGGCCTTAACCCTGATTGGTCGTGCGAGCAAGCCATTAAGCACGCTCAATTTGCGCAGCAATGCTATGGTGCTGATAACGCTAAGTTCTTCTTAAAAAACATGTATCAGCCTCACCCGCTAAAATGGAGTGAGCAACTTGATGATGCTGCTAAATTTCGTTACATCGTTAATTATTTCACTCGCATGCGCTTTATTACGCCTGATAATTTGCTCGATTTTAATGCAAAAGAAGCAACAACAAATTCATCATCACTAATTCCTTGGTTTTCTCATCCTGCCATTATGAACGCTCAACATGACCTAATTTTTGGACACTGGGCAGCACTTGAAGGCAAAACGCCCTACAACCACCTTTATGCTCTAGACACGGGTTGCGTATGGGGTGGCTCAATGACACTAATAGAACTGCAAAGTAAGCAAAAATTTTCAGAAAAATCACAACTTTTGTCTAAATAAACTGAAAAAAGTTAATACATCTGTTAAGTTTAAGAGTGGATGTTAAATTGTATAATTACAAAACATTCACAATAATGTGTAAAAAATAGCAATGCTCTTATAATTGAGTTAAACATAGACAGTAAACGAGTGTTATTGCCTAAATTATTTTTTATCTTTAATAAAAGACTTAGTTTGTAATTAAGTTTTGCGGTAAATTTAGCAACTAACTATTAACAGTAAAAATTAATTATTTTTAATTACTTAACTTATTGTTGAAAGCGCCGATAAGTTTTAATAGACGTATTTTTGAATGGAAAACCATATGAATCTAACAGTGAGTCAACGTATTTGGGGTGGTTTTATATTTATCACTTTATTACTTTTAATTATTGGCGGTAACTCTTTAATAAAAATAGCAAATATAGATCGTTCAACTCAAAAAGTTAATCAGCTATCGCTTCCTGCATTAAACAAGAGCGCTCAGTTACAAGCAGAATTTATTTTGATGAGTAAAGCCGCTCAAGCTAGTTTCCATATAACATCGGCTCAAGAACTCGCCACGTTAAAAGCGCAAATAGAAGAGCAAAAACAAATATTTAATAAATTGCACCGCGAACTACAACAAGTTGTTAAAGACGATCCACAGCTAAACAAAAGCAGCCTTGAAGTTGAAAAAACCTACCAGAGCTTTTCAAATATCATAAACAGCCTGCTTAAAGATAAAAACACCCAGCTAGTGCTTAACAAAAAGCTCAAAGCGCAACTAGAAACCGTTGAGCTCGCGGCAGAAGATGCTAACTCTATGGTACTTGATATTATTGATATTGATGGTTTAGAGGATAATCATCCACGCGCTTATCAAGCAGCTAATAATCTAGAAAATAACTTTATGTCCGTGGTTACCAGCAGCACCGACATGCTAACCGTTAAAACGCTTAACACGCTCGATATTATCAAAAACGAGCAAGTGTATTACTTTGAAGAAGTCGTTCGTACCGTTTCATTAATAAAGCCGGCGATAGAGCAAAGTCACAGCAGCTTGTTTAATGACTTAAAGGGTTATGTAGATACCCTAGAGAGCAATATTCTAGGTAACGATAGCCTTTCAGCGAATAAAAAACGCCTTATTGACGCAATAAGCACAACCGAGCGTGAATTAGCAGAGTCTGAAAAAGCGACTAAAACAGCGCTTAGCCAAATTGACGAATTAGTATTACAAGCCAGTGGCGTTGCATTTACATTACAAGAAGGCGTACGTAGTGACGTAAACTCAGCTAATTTATGGACATGGATAGGTATGATCATTGCGACTATTATCGCTGTGCTTGTAGCCATCATTACGGTTAACCGTATTACTAAGCCATTAGCGGAAGTAAATCGTATTCTAGATATTGTTGCCAGTGGTGATATGACTCAACGCTTAGATGACAGCGCAAAAGATGAATTTGGTGAGTTATCGAAAAGTTGTAATACCTTAATTGATAGCTTACGTAGCTTAATCACCGGTATTATTTCACGTTCAACACAACTTGCAGCCGCTTCTGAGCAAACCTCAACAATTACCGGTGAATCAAGCAAAGCAATCAGTAATCAGCAAGCGCAAGTAGAGCAAGCAGCAACCGCAACCACTGAAATGAGCAGCACATCACAAACAGTGAGTAATAGTGCGCAACAAGCACTGAGCGAAATTAAAAATGCCGATAAAGAAGCGGAGCGCGTTAAAGGTATTTCAAATCAAAATAAAGCAACCATTGAGCAACTCGCCTACGAGGTAGACGAAGCATCAAGTGTTATCAATAAACTACACAAAGATAGCGCATCAATTGGTAGTATTTTAGATGTTATTCGCGGTATTGCCGAGCAAACTAACTTACTCGCACTTAATGCAGCGATTGAAGCCGCTCGTGCCGGAGAGTACGGCAGAGGCTTTGCTGTGGTAGCTGATGAAGTAAGATCACTTGCAAGTAAAACACAAGAGTCGACCCAAGAAATTCAATCTATGATTGAGTCACTACAGTCGGGCGCTGAAGAAGCGGTTAAAGCTATGGAAAAAGGTAAAGAACGCGCGGTTTCGTGTGTTGAGCAAAGTGACTTAGCCAACAGTGCACTGGATTCAATTACCCTTGCAGTATCACAAGCGCATAATGTCAGTGAAGAGATATCAACAGCAGCACAAGAGCAACAACAAGTATCACAAGAGATCAGTGAGCGCTTAGAATCTATTGTTGCTATTGCCGAGCAAACAGCAGAAGGCGCTGTACAAACGAATATTTCAAGTTCAGAAGTGGCTAAATTAGCCGAAGAACTAAGAATATCAGTAGAGAACTTTAAAGTATAAATATCGCGCTGTAAGTAGCCTTAGAGCTACTTACAGCTCATACCCTAGTAAGTCAGCGTAAAGCCTCCTTCTTCCTCTTCAGGCATACTTAAACAGCTCATCCGCACTCTAAATCAACAACACCAAACAACTTAGCCCGTAAAGTCATTTAACACTCATACTATTTATGTTTTTTAGTTATAAACAACTGATGCCATTATCTACGGAATAATTCGTGGTGCTTAACAAAAGCTAATTAGCGATTTAATTCAATGGGTATCATTACGGTGATATGGTTTCGGTGGATGATAGAGCAGATTTTAAAAACAAAAAACCCAGCATAAGCTGGGTTTTTACATTTCTGAAAGAAAACTAAATTACTTGATTTTAGCTTCTTTGAAAATCACATGTTTACGAGCCTTAGGATCGAATTTTTTGATTTCCATTTTTTCAGGCATGTTACGCTTGTTCTTGTCGGTAGTGTAGAAAAAACCAGTACCAGCAGTTGAAACTAAACGGATCTTATCGCGCATAATTCAGTTCCTTAAACTTTTTCGCCACGAGCACGGATTTCAGTAAGAACCGTGTCAATGCCTTTTTTATCGATAATACGCATACCTTTAGTAGTAGTGCGTAATGTTACAAAACGTTTTTCACTTTCAACCCAAAAACGGTGTGTTTGTAGGTTAGGTAGGAAACGACGTTTAGTCGCGTTTCTCGCGTGTGAACGGTGGTTACCAACCGCTGGACGCTTACCTGTAACTTGACATACTTTAGACATGTCTATATATCTCCAATAACTTCGCTCGAGCTTAATTTTCCCTAAGGCCATGTATTTGTGCCCTAGAGATAAATCGAAGGGCGCTCTTTATACAGCTTTTACAGGCAAAGATCAAATACTGATCTTATCCAACCAGCTCATGTGTAAATTTGATAGCGGCTAATTATAAAGATCGAATGCCCTTAGGGAAAGTAAAAACTGCATTTAAATTAAACTAATTTGCCAAAACGCACTAAACCGCTCATTTTTAGCACATATCTGAAGCGATAAACTCAAATCAGTCCCCGTTCGGCAAACGAAACACTGCTTTCACCACCAATAATAATATGATCCAACACATTTATGTCGACTAATTGCAGTGCTTGGCACAACTTATTGGTAATGAGCTTATCGGCCTGACTCGGTTCTGCAATACCACTGGGGTGATTATGTGAAAAAATAACCGCCGCCGCATTATTTTTCAGTGCCGCCTTTACCACTTCACGCGGATATACACTGGCCGCATTAATTGTGCCGTAAAATAATATTTCATCTTTTAATAAACGATTTTGACTATCAAGGTACAACACCATAAATACCTCTTGCTGCAATCCACGCATTTGCAGCGTTAAATAGTCATAAACGGCTTGTGGGGAGTTAAAAACGGCGTCGCGCACAAAGCCCTCTTGCATGTATCGCTGGCTTAGTTCAAGTACTGCTTGTAGCTGAACATATTTAGCCATTCCCAAGCCTTTTTGCGCACAAAACTCATCCATACTGGCATTAAACAAATTATGCAGGGTTTTATTTTCGTTGATCAGATGCTGCGCCAACTCTATGGCATTCATGCCGGGTAGGCCCGTGCGCAAAAATATAGCTAATAGTTCAGCATCAGAGAGTGCCTTTGCGCCCTTTTCTAGCAGTTTTTCTCGCGGGCGGAGCGAATTAGGCAGTGAAGTTAATTGCATGATTCATCCTTGAAAGATTACTGTACTGTATAACTGTAATGCAAAATCAAAAATTAGCGCGATAAAACGCATTTTATCTTAGCTGTCACGCTCAAGATTTGTTATTTTAGCCACCATATTTTATAAAATTGATGAACAACCATGATTAATTTAACAAATAAAAAAATAGTGCTGGGTATTAGCGGTGGAATTGCAGCCTATAAATGTGCTGAACTCGTAAGACGCTTAAAAGACCATGGTTGTGACGTTAAAGTAGTAATGACCGAATCAGCAAAACATTTTATCACCCCGCTAACCATGCAAGCAGTAAGTGGTGAAATGGTATCTGACTCATTACTAGACCCTTCAGCCGAAGCCGCTATGGGGCACATTGAATTTGCAAAATGGGCTGATTTAATTTTAGTTGCCCCTGCCACTAGCAATATTATTGCGAAAATGGCCGCAGGGATTGCTGACGACTTGCTCACGACTTTATTACTTGCAACCCCCGCAAAAGTTGCCATAGCACCAGCTATGAATCAGCAAATGTATGCTCACCCTGCAACGCAAGCTAATTTAGCCACTTTAAAAGCACGTAACGTTGCTATATGGGGGCCAGGCAAAGGCGAGCAAGCCTGTGGCGATGTAGGTGCTGGGCGAATGCTTGAACCGCATGAATTAGTGAGCTTATGCACTGAACCTGCGCAACCACAACTCTTAGCAGGTAAAACCATTACTATTACCGCAGGCCCAACCCGTGAACCTCTCGATCCTGTTCGTTTTATATCAAATCACAGCTCTGGAAAAATGGGCTATGCACTGGCGCAAGCTGCGTTATTATTTGGCGCACACGTGAACTTAATTTCAGGCCCAGTAACTATTACAGCACCGCAAGGCGTTAATTTAATTAATATAGAAAGTGCTGAACAGTTACTGCATGAGTCACTCAAATATGCGCCTCACTCAGATGCCTTTATTGGTTGTGCCGCTGTGGCCGATTATCGTGCAGCAAGTATCGCCACGCAAAAAATGAAAAAACAAGGCGATGAACTCACTCTTAGCTTAGTTAAAAACCCAGATGTAATAGCCGCGGTTGCAAACCTCACACAAAACCGCCCTTACACCGTCGGCTTCGCCGCAGAAACGCAGAACGTTGCTAATTACGCAAAGGGGAAACTAACCAATAAAAACCTCGATATGATTTGTGCCAACGATGTATCGCACAGTGATGTAGGCTTTAATTCTGAGCGCAACGCACTCACCCTGTATTGGCAAAATGAACAACTCGACTTACCTGAAACCAGTAAAATAGAAATAGCGGTTAAAGTGATCGAGCAGCTCGCCAAACGATTATAAAAAGGCTGGAAACAAACTGAATAAAACATTAACATGATGACGCCTTGTGACCTTTTAGTGTAATTTTACTGCGCTAAAATAGCTTAACGCTTGCGCATTACTAATGTATCGCTGTAATACGTGCAAAAACACCCCATTGAGTATTGCGCGCTGTAACACTTGGCAAAAAGCTGTGTTATCGCACATTTATGTTGAAAAAAAATAACTATTAAAAAGGAATGTTCATGCCTGCGACAAAAAAAAGTAATCGCAAAGAGCAAATACTGCAAGCACTCGCACAAATGTTAGAAACCAGCCCAGGCCAGCGTATTACAACAGCCAAACTTGCCGCAGAAGTTGGCGTATCTGAAGCCGCTCTTTATCGCCACTTCCCTAGTAAAGCGCGCATGTTTGAAGGGTTAATTGAATTTATTGAAGACACGCTGCTATCACGTATTAATCTTATTTTAGATAACGAGAAAGAAAGTAAAGCACGTGTATACAACACCCTATTACTGCTGCTAACGTTTGCCGAAAAAAACCCAGGCATAACCCGTATATTAACAGGCGATGCTCTACAGGGTGAACAAGAGCGACTTCGTGAGCGTGTACAAGGCTTGTTTGAAAAGCTAGAAACCCAATTCAAACAGATTCTTAGAGAGCGTAAATTACGTGAAGGTAAAAACTTTCAAAGTGATGAACTGACGCTAGCTAACTTTTTACTTGCCTACGTTGAGGGTAAAATGAACCAATTTGTGCGCAGTAATTTTAGTGCACGACCTAGCGAGCAATTTGAAAAACAATGGCCAGAGCTTCAAAAAATTTGGTTATAAGGTTTTAGTTAATTTTGCTAGCAAGGTTATTAAATTAAACTATTTAGCCATTTCTTATAATCTATTCCACATAAACTCTGTGTTCTTTTTATAAATTAGACTTAAAAATAAATTTGAACACAGAGCTGAAAGTAAAAAAATTGAAAACCACAATTAAACTTCCGCTTCCCTAACTTTTTACGGATACTTAGCACCTCGCAT
Source organism: Pseudoalteromonas sp. 23_GOM-1509m (assembly GCF_000518425.1). Classification (NCBI taxonomy): domain Bacteria; kingdom Pseudomonadati; phylum Pseudomonadota; class Gammaproteobacteria; order Alteromonadales; family Pseudoalteromonadaceae; genus Pseudoalteromonas; species Pseudoalteromonas sp. 23_GOM-1509m. Next base: position 185,713 of record NZ_JADO01000008.1, on the reverse strand, counting down.
CCCGTAGCCCGAAAGTTTTACCTTTTACCTTTTACCTTTTACCTTTTACCTTATATTTTTAACCTCTCATCTCTGCCCTGCTACCACTTGTCGTATCTACTCGAATTGTTATTAAAACTCGTTACAATAAAATAATGTTAAAAAACGAGAATCTATAATGAAAACACAACTCACTCTTGTAGGCTGTGCACTTATTACCAGCTTAACGAGCGCCAGTGCTTTAGCTAATAAGCCTCTAGAATTTAAAGATGTATTTGATTTTAAATCTGCAAAAGGCACGCAGCTTTCTGAAAATGGTCAAATCCTCTCTTTAAGTGCAACCCCTTATCGTGGGAATGCTACAGGGCAAGTCTACTCACTCAATAGCAATAAGCTTATTGCTGAGGTGGAACGAGGAACCCGTCCTACCATTAGCAAAATGGCAAACTGGGTCGCATTTACGCAGGTGCCTACTCTGCTTGAAAAAGAAACCACTAAGAAAAAAAGTGACTTAAAAAATAACTTAGTATTAGTGAATACCCAAACCGGTGAGCAGCAAAGCTTTAATGATGTAAAAGATTACGTGCTAGCTAATAACGGCCAGTGGCTGGCCTATCGTAAAAATGAAACCACTGACGACGATGATAAAACTTCCAATAGTGATAGCGCTATCACTGCCGACAAAAAAGATAAAAGCTATCCGCTGATTATCGTTAACTTAAGTGATAAGCGCACTCATACTCTTGAAAGTGCCTTTACCTATGGCATTAGTGCCACCAGCGATCAGCTATTGGTGAGTCAAAGCTATGTGGATGGCGGCAATAATCAAATTACCTTATTTTCACTCGATAATTTTACCAGCACCGTATTAATTGATGAGCCTGGTGTGGTTGCTAGCAAAATAGCGTGGCACCCAATCGAAAAAACCGTTGCGTTTACCTTAGGCAACTATGTAAACGATGATAAGCGTCGTCGTCATTACGAATTAACGCTGTGGCAAAACGACACGCTAACCACTGTGCAATCACCTAACCCAGAATGGTTAATGGGCAAAACCGCGACATTAACTTGGGCCGAAGATGGTACACGTTTATACTTTGAAAACCGCCCAAAACTCGCTGCAAAAGTTAAACAAAAAGAATACACAGATGAGTCATCACTGTATGACTTTGAGGTAATTCGCGACCATAAAGGGCTAAATGTATGGCACAACAATGATGCACAAATAAAACCGCGCGAAGAACAGCAATGGAATGAAAATAATAAAAATCGTCATTACACTGCGGTATACCATGTAAACTCACAGCAAGTCGTTCAGTTAAGCACCCCAAATATGCCTGAGCTGGCGCTTAATACTGAGCGTGCCAATTCATTGTTAGGCTACTCAAATTTAGCGCATCTTGAAAAAGTAATGTACGGCGGTTTTTTTGCTGACTACTTTGCTGTTGATATAAACACGGGTAAACAAACTCCTATCATTAAAGACTATCCATTTAGGCCGAGCCTTGCGCCTAATGGGCAGTTTGCTGCTTACTTTGATAATAACCAAGTACAGCTTAAAAACTTAGGTAATAACAAAGTGAGCGTACTCAGCAAGGCGATTAACGCCACGTTTGCCGATGACAAACACGACTATCCATCCAAGCAGCCTGGTTATGGTTTTGCAGGCTGGCTTAACGATAGCAGCGAAATACTGGTTTACAGCAAATACGATATTTGGTCATTTAACGTCAATACCAAGCAAGCTAAACGCTTAACTAATGGTAAAAAAAGTAACACGCAATACAGAGTGATCAAACTTGATAAAAACCAAGTAGCCTTTAACAACAATGATACGCTCCTGCTTTCTGCAATTAATTTACAAAGCAAGCAAAGTGAAGTGGCAAAACTTAATTTAGCAACTCTTGAAGTCACTGAATTACTTACAGGTAATAAGCGCTTTGATGTAATTAAAAAGGCCAAACATGCCGATAAATACTTATTTACTGAGCAAACCTATCAGCAATTTCCAGACATTTATCAAACAGACTCTAACTTTAAACAACCACAACGCGTAACTAACCTTAACCCTCAGATAAGCAACTTTGCTTGGGGACAAGCACCTGAACTCATTAGCTATAAAGGCTTTGATGGTGAAGATTTAAAAGGGGTATTAATCAAGCCTGCCGGCTACAAAAAAGGCGATAAAGTGCCTGTTGTGGTGTACTTTTACCGCTACATGAGCCAGCGCATGTATGACTTTCCAAAAATGGAATTAAATCATCGCCCTAATTTCCCGATGTTTACATCAAATGGCTACGCCATTTTTTTACCTGACATTCGCTTTGAAATAGGTCACCCTGGTAAATCCTCAACTCAAACCATGATCAACGCCACCCAAAAGCTGATTGATTTAGGCATTGCCGACCCAGATAAAATAGGTTTACAAGGCCACTCTTGGGCGGGTTATCAAAGTGCATTTATGATCACCCAAACTGATATGTTTAAAGCAGTGGTATCGGGCGCGCCAGTGTCTAACATGACCAGTGCTTACAGTGGCATTCGCTTAAAATCTGGACTTGCACGCCAATTTCAATACGAAACAGGGCAAAGCCGTATTGGTAAAAATTTATTTGAAGCACCTGAGCTTTATATTGAAAACTCACCGGTATTTTTTGCCGATAAAGTAAACACGCCTATTTTGATTATGTTTGGCGACAAAGATGATGCGGTGCCATGGCATGAAGGCGTGCAATATTACTTAGCGCTTCGCCGCGCAGGTAAAGATGCAACCTTTTTACAATACGAAGGTGAACCACACCACTTGAAAAAGTTTCCTAATCAGGTCGATTTTTCAGTGCGTATGATGCAGTACTTTGATCATTATCTTAAAGGCAAACCGGCCGCTAAGTGGATGAAAGAAGGTGAAGCGTTTATCGAAGAGTAACCACTAGAAGTTAAAAACCCCCGATAGCACTGCGTGATATCGGGGTTTTTAACTATGTAACTATCACCACTTTAAAGAGAGTGTCCAAAGTAATAATGTGCCCGCCATATCTCTAGCTGAAGATCTACTCGCTATCACTGCAATGCAGAACTGTATTTTGCATACAAAAATAGCGCAAGCTAGATAACCCTTTCTTTTTGTAGTTATTTACTCGGTACTTTTATATGAGCGGGTTATGAGTAATAATCAGTCAATAAAAAGACACAGTCTAAGAGAAGTAGAGCATGCTAGATTTTTGGTACAAAGGACTACCACAGTATCCAAAAGATCATAAAGACTTTTGGCGCACACGCTTAATTGCTCATTCATTATTAACGGCAACCTGCTACTTTTTAGTTTTAACCCTACTCAACCTGTTCTACTTTCACAGTTACGATATTGCCGCCATTGATGCATTAGGCTTAGTTATATCATTAGCTATTTATGGCTGGTTTAGTAAAACTGCAAATGTAAGTGCTGCGGCATGGGCGGTTACATTTATGGTTGTTAGTTTAATAATGACATTTGTTATCTCTGTCGGTGGCCTTGCTCACTCTTTATTTTGGGCAACACTTATTCCCCCTTTTGCGTTTTTTTTAGTGGGTAGAAATTGGGGAAGCATTTTTAGCGCCATTGCTTTTTGTATTTGTGCTTACCTAACTTATAAGCAACAACAGCTAACCGTCACTATCGGGCTGGGCTCTTTATTTAATATCATTGAGGTCAGCATTGCCCATATCTTAATTTTCAGATTTTATGAAAAAACACGTTTTTCTGCATATGCGCATTTAACAACCCGTAATATAGAGATTCAACATCTCGCTGAAACAGATAAACTCACAGGGCTTTATAATAGGCAAAAATTTGACTATGCATTGTCGCAAGTCATTACCAGCAGCAAAGAAACAAAAACCACAAACTGCTTATTCATTTGTGACATTGATCACTTTAAGAAAATAAACGACGCCTATGGTCATTTAGTCGGTGATAAAGTGTTAGCTGAGTTTGCTAAACTAATTAAAAGTAGCATGCCCAATCATTCATTAATTGCGCGTTGGGGGGGAGAAGAGTTTACTATTATTTTGCCAAACACCTCACTGACCAATGCATTAGCACAAGCAAACGCGTTAAAAGACTATATTTCGACACACCCTGTTGCCAACATTCAGCTAACCATAAGCATAGGGGTAGCTACCATCAGTTCTGATGATTCAGTTATTAGCGTGTTAGAACGTGCCGATAGCGCACTATACGAAGCTAAAAATAATGGTCGTAATTCAGTTTATTTTAGCGACAATAAACTAACGATAGTCGCTTCAGCTAGCCTCTTATAACTAAGTAAGATAGCCAATTAATGTATCGACACACACCAAACTAATTATAAAGAACCAATAACAGCACAAAAAACCAGACTAAAAACCCATTAAAACTGACTTTTAAACTCAGTTCGCGTATTCTTAACCCCCTGATTTGAATAACCCCTATACCAAAATGAGCAACGCCACTCCCCCCTTCTCTATTTCAGCTAGCATGACTCACAGTATGGTAAATATTAGTGAAGTTTTAGGTAAAATCAGTGCCTTATATTCGCCAGCAATGCTTGAGCACTATAAGCAACAAAAAACCGCCTCCCTGCAAATCAATAACCTTGATATTCAATCAATATCATCTGACCTATCAACCCCAGATAGCTTATTAGCCTTGCATCGAAGCTTAATCAAAGATCTGAGTGAAAAATCGGGCAGTTATAGGCAGCAAAGTTTAGCGTTAAAAAGTGGTTTGCAAATGGCTCCACAAGCAATGCGAGTACCACAAATGGTAGAGGAGTTATTTGCTTGGTTTAAAACAACCGCGCAACATCCTTTAATCAGTAGTGCAGTATGCCATTATGAATTACAGTTTATTCAACCTTTTGCACAGGGTAATACTGAAATAGCGTGTACGTGGCAAACCCTGCAATTATCGCAGTGGCATTCGCTATTTTCACTAATAAATATTAACAATGTTATAGCGATAACTCGCCGACATTATTTTGAAAGCATTAATCTTAGTACCAAGTCCGGTGACTCATCCGTGTTTATTGAGTATATATTGGAAGCATTATTAGCGGCACTAAAGTCATTAGAAAGTGATTTAAAATCAATAACAAAAACCAAAAACCCCCAACAAACCCCTCAAGTTAAAGAGACTATAAATTTAGACTTACAAGCCCCCCAAGTCATCGCTTTAATAAATATATTTATCCAAAGCGAAAAGCCACTAAACCGACAAGAGCTACAAAATTTACTTGGATTAAAAGACCGTAAACATTTTAGAGAGCGTTACTTAAAGCCAGCCATTGAGGCTGGAATTATAGAAATGACTATTCCCGAAAAACCAAATAGCAAAATGCAGCAGTATAAACTTACCCAGACGAGTTAAAAACTTAAGTTATAAACAGAGTAGGAATAAACGCCACCTCAAAGATGAAGTGGCGTGTTAATACGCTGTTTGCAGCGAAATTTTATAATTGATTAAAAACGACTACGCGTACTGCCCGGCGGCAAATCCACAGCTCCACGCGTATTGGAAATTATAGCCTCCTAGCCAACCCGTTACATCGGTTACTTCGCCAATAAAGTATAAGCCTTTGGCTTTTTTAGCCTCAAATGTCTTTGAGCTCAACTCGTCGGTATCTACGCCGCCTAAAGTAACCTCTGCGGTTCTGTAACCCTCGGTACCATTTGGTTTAATTTGCCACGCATGAATATAATCAGCAAGCGCGTCTATTTGGCCATGCGTTAGTTGATTAATATTACAATCGGGAATGGCGTTACTGTCGTGGAGTATTTCTACAAAGCGTTTAGGTAGGATAGTCGCGAGGCTATTTTTCAACGATTTTTGCGCTTGTGTTTCTCGCCAATCAGCTAGCTGTTGCTTTAAATCTAGTTCAGGCAGTAAATTGATCGTTACCGCCTGACCTGCTCGCCAAAACGAGCTTATTTGCAATATAGCAGGCCCAGATAGCCCACGATGAGTAAATAAAATATTCTCTTTAAATACGGTGCCATCTTCGCTTGCAACTTCACAAGGAATACTAATACCCGAAAGCCCTTCAAAACGGTCTTTATCGTGCTGATGTAAGGTAAAGGGAACTAGAGCAGCCATAGTCGGCAATATCTTTAAGCCAAATTGCTCTGCAATTTTATAGCCGATTGGCGTAGCACCCAGTTTAGGCATGGTTAACCCACCCGATGCAACCACAAGCGACTCACAAGTAAGTGTTTCTTGTTCAGTGGTCACACTATAGCCGGTAGCTGTTTTAGCGACATTTAACACTTCGCTGCGCAGTTTAATAGTAACGCCCGCCCACTCACACTCGGTTAGTAAAATATCAACAATGTCTTGTGCGCTATTGTCACAAAATAATTGCCCGAGTGTCTTATGGTGATATGCCAAACCATGTCGGTCTACAAGCTCTACAAAGTCGTGCTGCGTATAACGACTTAAGCACGATTTTACAAAATGGGGGTTTGCGCATAAATAGTTGCTAGGGCTTGCATTTTCATTGGTAAAATTACAACGCCCACCGCCACTAATTAAAATTTTACGTCCTGGCTTTTTACCCATATCAAGTACTGTGACGCTTCGGCCGCGATACCCTGCTTGTGCAGCACACATTAAACCAGCGGCTCCGGCACCAATCACTATCACATCAACGTGAGTCATTTAGTTATCTCTTAAAAACTTTTGTGAATTATAACAAAGTTTCAATAATAACCAGATAGCCAGAACGTGTTTATCTTGAGCGTAAACAGGGCGCGGTAGCTTTGCTCGATTTGTTACTTAGCCTACAAGGCTTGTTTTAACCCGCAAAGGTCAACACCCCTTTTGTATTGTTTTTAATTTATCAATAAAAGTTAATTAATGATAAAAAACACCAAAAAAATCTAATACATTAGGATCGTTAATATCAATAAAACAAATACAAAACAACTGAAAGCGCACTAAATACGCGGTTATAACTAAATGAAATAGATACATACGTATTTAATATTTCAAAATAGTTAACAGATCATTTACCTTTGTACCCGCTTTGTGGATTTTCACAAATAATAATAAAACTAAGGGTAATTATGACTTCTAATAATTCATTCAAAAAATGCGCTGTTGCGCTAACAATAAGTACACTCTTTGCTGCCAGCTCAAGCATGGCAAACCCAGCGCAAGCAATCGCACCTTCAATGGCAGAAACCTCAGCTAAGTTACAAAATCAAGGTGGTTTTGAGACTCAATTCATCATTAAATATAAGAATAACAACGATATGATGAGTACCTCAACCGCTGATGTATCACCAGCAATGATGAATAAAAAAGCGCAAAGCTTTGTAAAAAACTTTACCTCAAAAAAAGGCAAAGTTAAAGCCAAGTATGTCCGCGCAATGGCACTCAATAACCATCACGTAATGCGTGCCGATAAAAAACTCAACGCCGAAGAAGCTCAGCAGTTCATGCAAGAAATGGTTAATTCGGGTAATGTTGAATATATTGAAGTCGATCAAATGTTAAAACCATTTGCGACACCAAATGACCCGCGTTTTGATGATCAATGGCATTACTATGAGCAAGCCGGTGGACTTAACTTACCAACAGCTTGGGATACGGCAACAGGCAGTGGTGTGGTTGTCGCTGTGCTTGATACGGGCTACCGCCCTCACGCTGATTTAAACGCTAATATTTTACCAGGCTACGATATGATCTCTAATCTATCAGTCGCCAATGATGGCAATGGCCGTGACAACGATGCTCGCGATCCAGGGGATGCGGTTGCAGCTGGTGAATGTGGTAATAACGGTGCACAAGGCTCTAGTTGGCATGGTACTCACGTTGCAGGCACTGTCGCTGCAGTAACGAATAACGGTGAAGGCGTTGCTGGTGTTGCTTATGACGCCAAAGTAGTACCAGTGCGTGTATTGGGTAAATGTGGCGGTTTAACCTCAGATATTGCTGACGGTATCATTTGGGCCTCAGGTGGTAATGTATCGGGTACATCAGCAAATGCTAATCCTGCTGATGTAATTAACATGAGTTTAGGTGGTGCGGGTGCATGTAGTTCAACCACGCAAAATGCCATTAATACCGCTCGTAACAACGGCACAGTTGTTGTTATTGCTGCAGGTAACGATAACGATAATTCTGCAAACTACAACCCAGGTAACTGTAATGGTGTTGTTAATGTTGCATCAGTTGGCCGTAATGGTGGCCGCGCTTATTACTCAAATTACGGAAGTAATATTGATGTGGCAGCACCGGGTGGCGCGCAAAGCTTTGCCAATGATTCTGAAGGTGTTTTATCAACTTACAATTCAGGTTCAACAACACCATCAAGCGACAGTTATGGCTTTTCGCAAGGCACCTCAATGGCGGCTCCTCATGTTGCGGGGGTTGCTGCACTGATCAAACAAGCAAAACCAAACGCGACTCCTGATGAAATAGAAAGTATTTTAAAAACAACCACTCGTCCATTCTCTGCCACGTGTACCAGCTGTGGTACAGGTATTGTTGATGCGGCCGCTGCGGTTGCTGCAGCATCTGGTGGTACACCACCAACAACGGGTGATAACGAACTTGTTGATGGAGAAGTCAAAACCGGTTTAAGCGGTGCGGCAAGTGCACAAGACTTTTACACTATGACAGTACCAAGTGGTGCAACCAATGTTACTTTCACTATGAGTGGTGGCACAGGGGATGCTGACTTGTATGTACGTGCAGGTAGTAAACCAACCTCAACCACTTATGATTGTCGTCCATATAAAGGTGGAAACAGTGAAGAATGTTCTATTGATAGTCCAACAGCCGGCACTTACCATGTAATGCTGCGTGGTTATTCAGCCTACAGTGGCGTGAGTTTAGTCGGTAACATTACGGGTGGTTCAACAGGTGGTGGTTCAGGCACACCTCAAGCAGGTGGTGGCACAGTGTCTGATATCACAGCAAATGCAGGTCAGTGGAAACATTACACGCTAGATGTACCGGCGGGTATGGCAAACTTTACTGTTACAACGTCAGGCGGCACCGGTGATGCAGACTTATTTGTAAAATTTGGTAGCCAGCCAACAAGCTCAAGCTATGATTGTCGTCCATATAAAAATGGTAACGCCGAAACTTGTACTTTTAGTAATCCTCAAGCGGGAACATGGCACTTAAGTGTTAATGCGTATCAAACATTCTCTGGTTTAACGCTAAGCGGTCAATACCAGCCATAAAACATCCTCTCTTTAGATAAAAAAAGCCGATACACTGTATCGGCTTTTTATTCTCTGATTAAAGTCGTCAGTGTTAAAGCGTTGCTAAAACAGCTTCAGCACTGCTTATTACAAACTCTTTGTCTTGTTCTACAAATAGACCAGTAACAACACCATTATCAACAACCATCGCGTATCGTTTTGAGCGTATTCCACCAAAGCCTGCGGTATCTTTTTCAAGCCCTAAAGCACGAGTAAAACTAGCATCACCGTCTGCAAGCATATCTATATGCTCTGCATTTTGTGACTCACCCCACGCTTTCATCACAAATGCATCGTTTACCGATACACAATAAATAGCGTCAATTCCCTTGGTCTTAATTTTATCAGCCAAGCTAATATATCCAGGTAAATGAGCATTCGAACACGTTGGTGTAAAAGCGCCTGGCACTGCAAATAACACGACTTTTTTATCTGCAAATAATTCATTGCTTGTCAGTGTTTGCATACCGTCATCGGTTAGCTTAGATAGACAAACTGCGGGTATTGTTTGACCTTGTTCAATCATGTTAAATCCTTTGGGTAATTACGTAGACTTTTAGCATACAGGTTAATATTTACGGTTTCGAGTTTATACCGCGATTAAACTGCATCACTGTCTAAACCCAATCCCTTTCTAATTGTTGCCATTTGCAGCTCTAGCTGCGAGCGAATATCAGACACCAACTCACTCGACTCATTTACTTGGCTTTTCATATTATGCATTGATTGGGTAAAGTCACTAAGGAAATTGCTTTGCTGTTTTGCAAGCTCCATTGCTTCAACTGCAACTGTGTTTGCCTGCTGAGCATTATTTGCGACCCCTTCAGAGTTTGCTTGAAGCTCTTGGGCATTTTCGGTTTGTAGCTGTGCATCCTCAGTTAACGCATTAATTTGTGAATAGACCATTTGAGAGTTCTCACTTAATAACGCCAGCTGATCGTTAATCTCTTTTAAAGAACCTTGGGTTTGCATGGCTAATTGCCTTACTTCATCAGCAACCACCGCAAAACCTCGGCCTTGCTCACCGGCTCTTGCTGATTCTATTGCAGCGTTCAGTGCTAATAAATTGGTTTGTTCAGCTATGGTGCGAATAACCGTTATTATATTACTCACTCCTTGTACGCCGCTCAGTAACTCTTGCACACTGTGCATACCTTGTTCAATACGTTGCTGTGTATCAGAACTCGCATTAAGCATATTTTTAGCAAAACCAACACTTTGCTGCATTGCCTCATAAGTACTTTGAGCATTTTCAGCAGCTTGAGCGTTAATATGATTAACCTGCTCACCTATGTGTTGAATATTTACTAGTAAACTTTCATTTTTAACAACTTGTTCGTAGCTAGTCGCGCTTTTTGTACCTATTTTTTCTAAATGCTCACTCATTTGCTCCATGAAGTCACTAACGACACCAAGCATACTCGCTCTTTCTTGCGCCTCCAGACGCTGGCGCTCAATTAACAGGTTAAAATACTGCGCTATTTCACCAACCTCTGTTTTAGGATTATTCACTGTAATATTTTTTAACTCATTACTTTCGATTAAAAATGCAAACCCATCTCGTAGTTGCCGCAAAGGCTGTAAAACCTGTTTACGTTGCACCCAATAAACACCAAAAGCTAATATTACTAAACCACCTATTGCAATTCCAAACACCCAAAATACTTGTTGTTTAACGGTATCTTGCTGCGCTTTTAATGTTTGCTCTGCCTCAATCACTGTTTTTGATAACACGCTAATTTGTTCACGTAACTCATTCGTTCCAGAATTACGCTGCTTTGCTTGCGATAAAGTACTGCTTAAATCACGTAAATAGCGCTTAGGCCAACTAACCAACTCCGCTTTTATATCAGCAGCCAAATCCTCTGGCTCCTCATCTACAAATAAAGCAAATTCATCAACCTCAGTCATCACTCCTAAATTAGGCAAATGTGCAATTTTTGCAGCGAGTAAGTTTAAATTTTTTACGCTTTGTTGCAGGCTTTTTTCAATTTCAGGCTGGTAATCATTTAGCAGTTGATAGGTCGATAAAGATAAATTAACCACTTCACTATAATAATCACTCGCCAACTTATTGTAGCTTAGAGCATGGCTACTTTGAGTTGATGCTTTTTGTACATAATTTATAAGCGATGACGCTGAGCCCGCCATTTGTCTCAGAGCATTGTCTAAAAGCGCAGTTTCGTTACCTGAGAGCTTTCCTAGTGCTCTGTATTTACCGTTAATGTCTTTATTTAGTGAAAATAGCTGTGTTGAAAGGCGCACTTCTAACTCAGAGGGAAGTACCGTTAGCTGCTGCGCTTTAAGTTGTTCAATTAAAGCTGAAGATTGCGTCAGGTATTGGCTATTGCCTCGTGCCAAGTAGTCTTCTAAAAGGCCAGCAAGATCGACCATTATGGTATTTTTTAATTGGCTATAAGCAATATCTTGTTGTTGAATTTTTAGTAATGTATGACTTGCCCATAACAAGGTAGCAGCGAGCAACACACTGGCTAACGTTAATAAAATAGCTAAAAGACGGGTAAAAAATGATACACGCATAAACATATCTCAAAAGTGACATTCATACAGAGTATTGAATTTTTATGACATTTTTATGTAAAAGACTTAATTAGGGTAATAGTCAGGTGTATTGAGAGATAGATAAAGACTCAATAGAAGGATGTTTTAAGTAACTAATAAAAAACCGCGTATAAACGCGGTTTTTTTAAATTAAGCTTTTAATTAAAGGCCTGCGCGGTCTTTAATAATAGGGATTAAAGCTGAACCAGCATGATTTGCCTCAGCCCAAGCGATATCTGCGCCATCTTCAAGTGAGCTTTTTGATAAGTTTTTAACAATGTACTCACCCGTATCAACCGCATTACTTGCAACAGCGTGACGCAATAAGTTGTTACCATTACAGAAAACTGCATCATAGATATTACGTACTTTCACACGTGAACTTTTTAGTTTGCTACGCAGACGATTTTTATCATCAGCGGCAATGTATTCACAAACTGAAACAGCTAACTGATCATCAGCGCTTACAGGCGCAGTATAAGCGAACGAACCCGCTGCAATAGCAGCAATTACAACTAGCTTTGGTAATTTAATCATTGATTGGACACCCTATATTAATACTTTTTTCGTACTCGACTGTTTAATATTGTACCAACACGCTCAGATTTTCGCAATAATGTTAAGAAACTTTATTCAAAGTTACGAACTTATAACTATATTTATTTTTATCATCGGGCGTCATCAACATTTCATCTTCAATTTGCCAGTTTGCAACACTTTTATAATCAGGAAATTGTGTATCCCCTTCAACATCTAAGTCTATAAAGGTTAAATACAAGCGCTGCGCCTGCGCTAAAAACTGCTGGTAGATGTTTCCGCCACCAATTATCATCACCTCTGCAACATCATTAACAAGCTCAAGTGCAGCTTCTGGTGTGGTTACTGTTTCAATTCCTGATGCGTGATAGTCTTTATTACGAGTAATAATAATATTACGTCGCCCAGGTAACGGTCGGCCTATTGATTCAAATGTTTTGCGCCCCATAATAACGGGTTTACCAGAGGTTACTTTTTTAAAGTGCTGAAGGTCACCAGGTAAATGCCATGGCATTTTATTATCTAAGCCAATGACACGGTTATTTGCCATTGCTGCAATCATTGAAATTATCACACTAAATACCCAATACTTTATTATTAATCAAAGAAAAAGGAGCGTTAGCTCCTTTTAAATATAAACAATTATTAACGCTCGTAGACAACTTCTACGTCGTAATCATCTTCATCCCAATCATCCCAGTCATCATCATCGCCTTTAGTGGCTTTTTGATGGTAGGTATCCCACTTAAATTCAACCTCTTCGTCTGCCACTTCAACAAACTTCTCTTTAGGCATGTTATCAAGTAGCGTCATGATGTCGTGAATTAATGGCTGCGTATTTAATTTATTAATTGCAGCAATACTGTAAATATTTTCAGACTCACCCAACTCTTCTGCAATTTGCTCACATAAGGCTTTGGCTTCATCTTCAGGCAATAAATCAATTTTATTAAATACCAACCAGCGTGGCTTTTCAGCAAGCTTAGGGCTGTACTGGTGTAGCTCGTTGATGATTGCAAATGCATTATCAACAGGGTTAGAGCCATCAACTGGCATTACATCTATAATGTGTAAAAGCACACGACAACGCTCTAAATGCTTTAAGAAGCGAATACCTAATCCCGCACCCTCTGACGCGCCTTCAATCAAACCTGGAATATCAGCAATTACAAATGATTTGTTTGCTTCAGGACGAACAACCCCTAAGTTAGGAATCAGCGTAGTAAATGGATAATCAGCTACTTTAGGTTTTGCAGCTGACACACTGCGGATAAAGGTTGATTTACCTGCATTTGGTAAGCCTAGTAAGCCGACATCAGCCAGTAGCATTAACTCTAACTTAAGGTTACGTACTTCACCCGGTGTGCCAAGTGTTTTTTGACGTGGAGCACGATTAGTACTTGATTTAAAACGCGCATTCCCCAAGCCATGGAAACCGCCTTTTGCAACCACAATTCGTTGACCATCTTGGGTTAAATCCCCTAATGATTCTTGTGTATCAACATCAATAATACGTGTACCAACAGGCACTTTAACGATCAGGTCTTCACCTTTTTTACCCGTACAATTACGGCTTTGACCGTTTGTACCGCGTTCTGCTCTGTGAAAACGCTCAAATTGATAGTCAATAAGGGTATTTAAGTTTTCATCAGCTTGTAGATAAACACTACCACCGTCTCCACCGTCACCGCCATCAGGTCCACCATCTGGAACATATTTCTCACGACGAAAAGACACGATGCCGCTGCCACCGTCACCAGCTTCTGCGCGAATTTCTACTTCATCTACAAACTTCATGATTACTCACTTTAGGGATTGGCTTGTTAATAACTCTATTATATACCTAAGTGGCCTATAGAGCACACTGAGCATAAAAACACTTGGGTATATATTTAAACATGCTTAAAACAAAAAACCCCGCAAAGGCGGGGTTTTTTAACTACCTTACTGATTACTCAGCTACGATAGTTACGTATTTACGGTTTAAAGGACCTTTTTGTTCAAACTGAACTTTACCATCTGCTTTTGCGAAGATAGTGTGGTCTTTACCGATACCTACGTTTGCGCCTGGGTGGAAACGAGTTCCACGCTGACGAACAATGATGCTACCCGCTAGAACTGATTCGCCACCAAAACGCTTAACACCTAGGCGTTTGCTTTCTGAATCGCGACCGTTACGAGTACTACCAGCTGCTTTTTTATGTGCCATTTCTAAGTACCTCTAATTAAGCGCTAATGCCAGTGATTTTAACTTCTGTGAACCATTGACGATGGCCCATTTGCTTACGAGAATGCTTACGGCGTCTAAATTTAACAACCTTAATCTTCTCACCGCGACCGTGTGAAACAACCTCAGCTGTTACTTTACCACCGTTTACGAACGGTACACCAATCTCGATCTTCTCACCATCAGCAACTAAAAGTACTGAATCAAATTCAACTGCTGCACCAGTTTCAACGTCTAATTTCTCAAGACGAATTGTTTGACCTTCAGTCACACGGTGCTGTTTACCACCACTTTGGAAAACCGCGTACATAATTAACTCCGTCTGTGCGCCCTCAAATCGACGCAACTAAAATATTCTTCAATAGGGCGCGAAGTTTACGCTAATGCGTAAAAACTAGCAAGCCTCTTTTTGTAATTAAATGAATAAAAAGTAGCTGCATTGAGAGCAATTCAATATTTCCCCTATTTTATATTAAAATCCCCCTTTGCCAAGCGCTTTTTAACGGTTACAGAAAATAAATTAGCAATAGCAAAGCGAGCCTATGTAGTTCAATTAACCGCCAAGGGTGATTCAAAATTAAACCAGGGTGTTTAATCAATTATTCACAAGGTTAATAGGTCATTTAACCTACTTAAGGGTGTTTTTTTAAGGAATCATCACAAAATATCGAGCTAATGCATTTTTTGTTGTACAATCTGCGCCGTTCACACATTAAAATTGGCTCGGAGATCAATGGATATAAAAGCTATCCAGGCGTTAATCGAAAGCGATATGAATGACGTCAATCAACTAATACATGCGCAAATGCGCTCAGATGTGGCGTTAGTTAATCAACTTGGTTTGTATATTGTTAACAGCGGTGGCAAACGTGTTCGCCCTATGTTGGCTATTTTGGCGGCTAGAGCGCTAGGTTACCAAGGCAAAGATCACATTACGCTAGCAACTATCATTGAATTTATTCATACCGCAACGCTTTTACATGATGATGTTGTAGATGAATCTAATTTGCGCCGTGGCACACCTACAGCAAATGCTGAGTTTGGTAATGCTGCTAGCGTACTGGTGGGTGATTTTATTTACACCCGCTCGTTTCAGCTAATGGTGGGTCTTGGTAAAATGCAAATAATGCAAGTACTGGCTGATGCAACCAACATTATTGCTGAAGGTGAAGTGCTGCAATTAATGAACTGCAACGACCCTGATACCACTGAAGCCAGTTATATGCAGGTTATTTATTCTAAAACCGCCAAGCTATTTGAAGCAGCGACGGGTCTTGCGGCCATTATTACTGAGCAAGACGATAGTGTACTAGAGGCACTTAATTTGTATGGCATGCATTTAGGTACTGCTTTTCAGTTAGTGGATGATGTTTTAGATTACAACGCTGATGCCGACCAACTTGGTAAAAACATTGGCGACGATTTAGCTGAAGGTAAGCCGACGTTACCTCTTATATATGCAATGCAACACGGTAGTGAGCATCAAACACAGTTAATAAGAGACGCTATTGAGCACTGTAATGGTATGGAGCACCTTGACGAGATACTGGCTGCGCTCAAACATACCAATGCCCTTGAGTTCACAATGGAAAAAGCCGAGCAAGAAGCAGAAAAAGCAATTGCCTGTTTAGATTGCTTAGCTGAGTCGAGTTACAAGCAAGCACTAATGAGCTTAGCTAGAATAGCGGTTGACCGCGACCACTAAGTAATACTGTGTAGATAATTCCGAGCAATAAAAAAGCCTGCAAATGCAGGCTTTTTTATGGGTTAATTTTGGCTATTACGCCATAAAATCAACACCTTCTTTGATATCTTTTTTCAGCGTTTCAAGCATGTCATTTTTAGCTTGCTCTTCAAATGCGCTTAAAGTGCCGTAAGAAAGAATTTCTTCTACGCCATTTTTGCCTAAACGTACTGGGTGTGCAAAGTACTCTGCATCGCCATTTTCAACAGCAACGTATGCATAATCTACAACGTCTTCACCTTGTAAGCCTTTAACTAAAGACATACAAAAACGTGCTGCTGCAGCACCCATAGATAATGTTGCAGAACCACCGCCCGCTTTAGCATTAACTACTTCAGTACCTGCATTTTGGATACGAGGAGTTAGTGTAGCCACTTCTTCATCAGTGAAAGTAACACCTTCAACTTGAGAAAGTAACGGTAGAATGGTTGTGCCTGAGTGGCCACCAATCACTGGTACTTTAACACTTGCTACGTCTACGCCTTTAAGTTCAGCAATAAACGCTTCAGAACGGATCACATCTAAAGTTGTAATACCAAATACACGCTTAGCATCGTAAGTACCTGCTTTTTTGAATACTTCAGCAACAATAGGTACAGTTCCATTAACTGGATTAGTGATAATACCTACAAGCGCTTTAGGACAGTTAGCAACAATGCCTTCTGCTAATGTTTTAATGATACCAGCGTTAACATTAAATAAATCAGCACGATCCATACCTGGCTTACGTGGCATACCCGCTGGGATTAAAACAATATCACAACCTGTTAATGCTTTATCTAGTGCATCTGCACCAAAACCTTCAACTTTTACATCTGTTGGGATATGAGAAAGGTCAACAGCAACACCAGGAACTACTGGCGCAACATCATATAGTGATAATTCTGAACCAGCTGGTAAGCCTGTTTTTAATAATAAAGACAACGCTTGACCGATACCACCTGCAGCACCTAATACAGCAACTTTCATTGGAATTCTCCGTGATTTGAGGAAGGAAATATTTGTGGTTTATAAGATAAAGAAATTAGCGACTAAAAACAAATTTATCCTGCCTATTTTAGCTATATTTTCGACCATAGTTGTAAACTTTGCTGTTTAAACGCAGCAAAACCTAAACAACTGCTGCATAAATATGCATTTTTGTGTAGAATTTGCAGTATCGACAACATAACTAATTAGACACTATGCAACCACAAGACAAACAAGAAGCATTGGTAAAAGCCTTTAAAGCACTTTTAAAAGAAGAGAATTTTGGCTCACAAGGCGAAATAGTTGACGCATTAAAAGAACAAGGCTTTGATAATATTAGCCAAAGTAAAGTGTCGCGGATGTTAAGTAAGTTTGGCGCGGTACGTACCCGCAATGCAAAACAAGAAATGGTGTACTGTTTACCTGCCGAAATGGGTGTACCAACCGCTAAAAGCCCGTTACGCCAGTTAGTTATTGACATTATGCATAACGAAATGATGATTATTATTCGCACCAGTCCTGGGGCTGCTCAGCTAATTGCCCGTTTACTTGACTCATTAGGTAAAGCAGATGGCGTATTAGGAACAATTGCCGGCGATGACACTATTTTTATTGCGCCAGCGAAAGTATCAGAAATAGACCTCACATTAGAGCGTGTGCGTATTTTGTTTGATACGGTTTAAACTCGTTTGGTTATCACTGTTACGGCTATACTAATACGTAGCCGTTACTGGCTTGTTTTATAGCTGCTTTAGAAATCGCACTGAGGGTGCAAAAAACGCAGAGCCCATATCTGCTTGAGTAAAATCAAGCCAATGGTCGTAATACTCCCCCTGCCCTAATCGGCTATTGAGTACTTTCTCGAACGCATCCCCTTTAGCCGAGCACGTAATCATTAACATCCCCTGCTCATACACGTCGCCATAAGGCATACTTTGATTTAGTAATAATGCTTGCCCCTGTTCATCTTTTAATTCACTTCGGGTTGCATGGCTGCTTTCAAGTGCGGGGCTTATTAGGGTATTGTCGAGACGAGTACGCCCCATTATTTGTTCTTGTTCTTGCAACGACAAGTGCTGCCATAACGTTAAGTCATGCTTATAGCGCTGAACATGAATATAGCTGCCTTGATCTTCAAAGCTATCAGGCTTATTAACGAGGGCCGTTACCCGTTTTTGACGACCATGCGGTGTATCACCGGCATAAATAAAACCATTAAAATCACGGCCATCTAGAAAACGAAAATTACGAATTTGCTCAACCAGCTCAACATCAGGGTTAAAAAGTTTTAATATTTGCAATGCAAACAGGTGGTTCACATCTTCTCTGTCTGAGCGGATTTGCACAAATAAATCGCAAGGCCTTGCACTCATCACAAAATCGCTATGGGTAATATTAGGAAAGCTTTGCAGCTCACTTGGCATATAATCAGGCAGAATGTGTGGCCAATATTGCGCGCCAATGGCGACCATACAAGAAAGCATAGATTCAGAGAATTGATCACTAAACTCATCTTCAATATCGCTCACTTTTTTAAGCTTAGCGCGAAGTGATTCGTCGTGACCATCAAGTACATTAAAAAATAAGTGCAAACCGTGTAAGTTTGCTTCAGCACAAATCCCTGATTGCGCTTGCGCCATTGTCATTCCTTACTTTTTAGAGCAAAACACAGCGATTAATTACGATTCAAAAAAATTCACCGTGTGCGGTTTTATTTTTATTATAACCTGTTCATTAATTTCAAATGACTGGCCATACTGGGCTGCAACTTCTATTTCTTGCTCAGCAATAACCACAGTGTATACATAAGCGGAGCCAATAAAGCGACTACTTAATATACTAACCCGCTCAGATTGCTGTTGCGTATCGTTATTACTAACAAGTTCAAGTTGATGCGGACGCACATAAATAACGCCCTTATCGGCCACGCCATGCTGCTGTGGCTGTATTGATTCAACCACCCCAAACTGCGTTTGATATTCAGTGGCGGTTAATGCGGTTGCGCTTAAGTATATGCCCTGACCCAGAAACTCTGCAACCTCCTTTGAACGTGGTTTAGCAAAAAGCTGTTCTGGCGTACCTTGCTGCGCAATTTTACCTTGGTGCATAACCGCTAGCGTATCTGAAAAAGCAAACGCCTCTTCTTTTGAGTGAGTAACAAACACAGCCGATACTTGCTGCGCCTTAATAATGCGCCTAATGTCGGCAATTAACTCAAATCGTACTTGGGTATCAATATTAGAAAATGGCTCGTCAAGTAACAGTAAGCTAGGTTTATAAGCTAATGCGCGTGCAATCGCTACTCGCTGCTGTTGCCCACCAGAGAGTTGATGAGGGAATCTATCGGCGCAGCCTACCAAGTGTACCAGCTTTAGCATTTCACTTACGCGTGCGTGTTTATCTGCTTTGCTCATGCCACTTAGCCCAAACGCAATATTATTAGCCACCGTTAAATGCGGAAATAACGCATAGTCTTGAAACATCATGCCAATATTACGATGCTCAGGTGAAACAAACGTATTAGCATCACTGACTAGCTTACCATCAATAAATACCTGCCCTTGTTTGGCTTCAATTAATCCTGCAATGGCTTTTAGTGTGGTGGTTTTACCGCAGCCACTGGCTCCGAGTAAACACACTATTTCGTCTTTACCTAAGGTTAAATCTAAATTATCTATCACCTTAGTCCCGTTATATGCATAGCTCACGCCTTGTAAAATCAAACTACTCATTTAGCTACGTTGCTCCATTGAACGGTTAATAAAATATAACGGAATAAACCCCACCACCACAATAAACAAAGCCGATATAGAGGCCAGCTCTAATTGTTCATCGCTTACATACTGAAACACATGAGTTGCTAAGCTTTCAAAATCAAAAGGCCTTAACAACAAAGCTGCGGGTAGCTCTTTCATACACTCGATAAAGACCAATAAACCGGCGGTTAATAAGCCTCGGCGTAATAAAGGTAAGTGCACTAAGCGTAATGTGCGCCCTTGGCTTTTTCCCATTGACTGGCTTGCCATATCAAGGGAGGGACTAATGCGTGAAAAGCTCGACTCAATAGCTCCGTGTGCAACGGCGTAAAACCGCACTATATAAGCAAAAATAATAGTGAGTAAGCTGCCAGTAAGTAATAAACCAATATCTAAATCATAAGGAGCTAAAGTGCGGTTGATAGTATTTTCTAATAGGGTTAGTGGCAACAATACCGCTATCGCTAATACTGTGCCGGGTAACGCATAGCCCGTACTGGCCAAACGCCCGGGTATTAATGGATTTGTTTGTTTAGCAATGCGCTGATAAAACACCACTAAAACACTCAGTATAATAGTCACCACACTGACTACAGCCGCCACTTTTAAACTTTGCCATGCATAGCTAAAAAACTCACTATTCCACGCTTGATCAAAATACATAACTGCATATTTGAGCAATACAACCATCGGAATAATAAACGAAATAATTAAAATAAAGCTACAAAACCCCGTTGCTAGCCACGCAGACTTGCCTTTGAGGATATAAAGCGCTTCGCTATTCACGCTCGATTGACGCTCAAATACCGCTTGGTTACGACGGCTAAAACGCTCGGTGATCAATGCTAAGAACAGCAATAACAACATCACCCCTGAAATTTTTGCTGCTGCAGTTAATGAATAATAGCCAAACCAGGTATCGTATACGGCAGTGGTTAATGTACTGACAGCAAAATAGCTTACGGTGGCAAAATCAGCCATGGTTTCCATGCTGATCAAAGCAAGTGCCGCTACAATGGCACCACGGGATAATACAAGGCTGACTTTAAAAAAGCTTTTCCATGCATTTAGCCCCATTAACTGACTGGCTTGGACTAACTTAAAAGATTGTTCTCGCAGTGCAGTTTTAAAAATTAAATATAAATACGGGTAGAGTACCAGCGCAATCATAACAATAGCCCCTGGTAAGGTGCGTATATCAAAAAACCAGTAATCACTTGGCGACTGCCAACCAAACCACTCTCTTAGAGTTATTTGTACCGGCCCCGCATAATCGAGTAAATCGGTGTACACATAAGCAATAATATAAGTAGGCATGGCAAGAGGCAGCATCAGTGCCCATTCAAATTGTTTTTTACCAGGAAAACGGCAATAAGCGGTGAGCCAACCCAGTGGTAACGCAATAAAGCAGCTAAGTAACCCTACACCTAAAACCAGTAATACGGTATTGCTTATATAGTCCCACAGTACGGTATTCCACAGGTGGGTAAATACCTCTGAGTCGCCTTGTAAAGATTCTAATAGTAGGAAAAACAACGGGGTCGACAGCAATAACCCCGTCGACCACGCAATAAGCTGCCATTTTGACAGCTGAAATTTATAAGTCATTAAAGATCGAACTTCACCTCATCAATTAGCTTAAGGGCTAACGGACGATATTTGCTAATTTCATCAAGCGGTAAGCTGTCTTCCTTAAAGCTTCCCCATGATGCAACCAAACTAGAAAGTTTCACACCTGGCTTAACCGGATACTCCATATTGAGCGAGGCATACATATTTTGCGCCTTATTGTCTGTCATATACTCTATGAGTTTCAAGGCATTTTCAGGGTTTTTAGCATACTTAGTAATAACCGCACCCGATACATTTATATGTGATCCTCGGTCAGTTTGATTTGGAAAGTTAATATGAACGGCTTCAGCCCATGGTTTTTGTGCTTCATCTTGCAGCATTTTTCCCAAGTAATAACTATTACCTAAGGCTAAATTACATAAACCTTCTTTAACCGCTTTAACTTGCGCTCGATCGTTACCTTGAGGTTTACGCGCTAAATTAGCTTTTACACCCTCAAGCCATGTTTTCGTCTGTGCTTCACCATGATGAGCAATCATAGAAGCTACAAGGCCTAAGTTATATGGGTGTTTGCCAGAGCGAGTACAAATTTGTCCTTTGTATTGCGGCTCAGCAAGCGCTTCGTAGGTAAGGTTAGGCAATGCGCCTAAACGCTCTTTTGAAGAGTAAACATTACGCACGCGCTTAGTGAGCGCTACCCACTGACCATCGCCATCACGAAATGCCGCCGGGACATTATTATTAACCAGCTCGCTTTCTATGGTTTGCGTAAGATTTAGCTCTTCTAATTGAATTAAAGCACTAAAGTTTGAGGTTAAAACTAAATCGGCTTTACTGTGTTTACCTTCACGCTTAACACGTTCTATTAAGCCTTTTTTAGCAAACACCACATTGGTTTTAATGCCCGTTTGCTGTGTAAAATCGTCTAAAATAGGTTTAATTAAAAAAGGTTGTCGAAATGAGTAAATATTCACAACATCGGTTGCAACAGCCGGTGCTGAGGCAATTAACCCAACAACAAGCGCGAGTGTTTTTTTCATATTGTCTTACCTAACTAATAATTATTATCATTAATTTTACCGCGATGAACTAAAAAGTGCACACTTTATATAATCACTTCGTGATAAATACGCCCAAAAAAGAAAACCCTTGTAAGACATCTCTTACGCTTATGACAGCTAATGAGTAAAAACACTCTGTTTAACACCCCAAAAACATAGCAAGTTATTGTATTTTATATAATTTAAAAATATTTCATTTGTAAGAACCTAAACCATAAGCGGTTTTATCCTACATTTATTGCAAATCACTCTCTATAATTAACCCATAAATAAGCAACGACGCTTACCGAGTAAATGGAAACGGACTAACTACTCGAATACCAAGGTTTGGTTTTTAGGATAACAGGGATTTAAGGACAGGCTCAGGATGAGTATCGCAATGGAATGTTGCATAAGGGATAGCATCAGGATGATGCGTAATGGATAACAACACGGAAAAGTTGTTGCTAAAGGATAGGGAATAAAACGGACAGGCCTTAGGGCAACACAACGGAATGGTAGCAAAAGGAATGCACTCGGATGTGCAATAAGGATTGGTAATAGATTTTACCTTACAGGATGTTTTAGGGATTTATGGAGACAGGCCCGGATAGCCTATATTACATAGAACTAGAAAGTAATATTGTAATAACACGGATCGTAAAAATTGGAGTTGATTAGGTTCAATTGCAGGATGCAACAAAGTTAGAAGATTCCGCAAGCGCGACTAGAGATGGTTCGCGCTTTTCTTTTGCCTGAAAATCAGCGGTCAGCGGTCAGCGGTCAGCGGTCAGCGGTCAGCGGTCAGCGGTCAGCGGTCAGCGGTCAGCGGTCAGCGGTCAGCGGTCAGCCAAGATTATATACATTCAAACTATGAACAAGCATTAAATCCAGCCTTTTCGTATCAACATCTTGCAGTTTATTCCGGCCTGCCTTTGTTGCGCTTACCGAGTAAATAGGCGTCGCGAAATTTGATAAAATGCTGTTCTAATTTAGTACTCGCATCAACCTCATTCGCTAATGCCAATACCATAATAGCCACTTCTGCCGTACCTAACTGGTGAGCATGGGGTGCTACACGTAATCGGTAATCTGAGAGCTTTTGTGCGGTAATAGAAAGCACGGGCAAATTATCTAGATAAGGACTTTTGCGGATCATTTTTTTAGCTTCACGCCATGTACCATCTAAAAATATAAATAAAGGCGTTTTACCTGCAACAGGCTCTACTTGCGTTACTACTCTATCTGTTTCAACATCTTCAGCAGGAAAAATCACAAAAGGCTGATATTTATCATTATTCAATAATGCTAATAAAGCAGGATCTGGGGAGGTTCTATCCCAGCGAAACGCATAATTGTCAGGGACTATTTCAGCAATTAAACGCCCTGTATTAGACGGTTTAAAACTTTCATTATGATACATCAGTAAACAAACCGCAGCGTCGCAACTTGCGTACTCAGCGCCCTCACAAATACAGTAATGCTTGGCAATTAAGCATTGCTCACAGCGGTCCATCTTACCGCCCCGGGCATTAAACTCGCGTCGAGATTCACTTATTTGCTGGGCACGTAACGCTAAAACTGAATTTTTGAAACCTTGAGTCACTGTGGTTTATTACCTATAAATTGATGGCTGCGCATTGTAGCTAAAATAAAAGGGAATAGATATCAGCTATCAGCTATCAGCTATCAGCTATCAGCTATCAGCTATCAGCTATCAGCTATCAGCTATCAGCTATCAGCTATCAGCTATCAGCTCAAAATAAAAAACGATACCAACAAAAGCTAGTTTTGCTTTATCTATTTTTGAATTGGCGGCTATAAAAAAACCCAGCAAAAGCTGGGTTTTTAAAAACTAAATTAAAAAGTTAAATTACTTCTTCTTTTTAACTGCTTTTTTGTTTGGTAAATCAGTGATTGAACCTTCAAAAATTTCAGCAGCAAGGCCGATTGATTCGTTCAATGTTGGGTGAGCATGAATTGTTAGCGCTAGGTCTTCACCATCTGCACCCATTTCAATACCTAGACCGATTTCGCCCAGCATTTCGCCTGCGTTAATACCAATCATAGCACCACCGATAATACGGCCGCTCTCTTTATCAAAAATAAGCTTAGTAGAACCTTCAGTACGTGAAGAGGCAATTGCACGACCCGATGCAGCCCAAGGGAATACTGCTGTTTCAATGCTTAAACCTTGCTCTTTGGCTTCTTTTTCAGTTACACCCGCCCATGCAATTTCAGGGTCAGTGTAAGCAATTGAAGGAATACACTTAGGATCAAAGTAATGTTTTTGACCAGAGATAACTTCAGCAGCAACATGACCTTCATGAACCGCTTTATGCGCAAGCATAGGCTGACCCACTAAGTCACCAATTGCAAAAATATGTTCTACGTTAGTACGTAATTGCTTATCAACGTTAATAAAACCACGCTCATCAACATTCACACCCGCTTTATCAGCGTCTAACATGTTACCGTTTGGTGTACGACCTACAGCAACAAGTACTTTGTCGTAACGTACTGGCTCTGCTGGTGCATTTTTGCCTTCAAACGTAACATATAAACCGTCGTCTTTTGCTTCAACGCCAGTTACTTTAGTTGAAAGCATCACGTTAAACTTGTCTTTAACATGCTTTTGGTAAATTTTTATGATGTCTTTATCAGCAGCAGGAACAAGTTGGTCTGCAAATTCTACAACATCAATTGCAGAACCTAGTGCACGGTAAACCGTACCCATTTCTAGACCAATAATACCACCACCTAAAACAAGTAGTTTTTCAGGAACATCTTTAAGCTCTAGCGCACCCGTTGAATCAATAACGCGATCATCTTCTGGGATGAAAGGTAAGTTTACAGGTTTAGAACCCGCAGCAATAATTGCGTTATCAAAGGTAATGGTTGTTTTACCGTCAGCGCCTTCAACGTCTAAAGTGTTGCTACCAGTAAATTTACCGTAACCAGATACAACTTTTACTTTACGCATTTTAGCCATACCGTCTAAGCCACCTGTAAGCTGGCCAACAACAGACTCTTTCCAAGAACGAACTTCATCTAAGTCAATTTTTGGTGCGCCAAAAGTAACGCCGTGAGATGACATTTCTGCAGCATCATCAATCACTTTAGCTACGTGTAAAAGTGCTTTAGAAGGAATACAACCAACATTAAGACATACACCGCCTAATGTCTCGCGAGATTCTACTAATGTAACTTCTAAGCCCAAGTCAGCAGCGCGAAAAGCCGCAGAGTAACCACCAGGACCACCGCCTAGTACAACAACTTGAGTTTTTAATTCGTTGCTCATGCTATTACCTTTATTGTTTGAACGGGACACAGCCCCAAAATTTAACTGCCATGTTTCTGCAAGGCAGAAAAGGGCATTTGTGCAAATATTGTATCATTGCAAATGATAAAAATCCCAGCTAAAAACAACTGGCTGGGATTTGATTTTACTCACTCTGTAGTGATCACATCACTAACTGGCGTATATCACTCATGTAACTTGCAAGAGTAACAGTAAAGCGTGCAGCAAGTGCACCGTCAATCACTCTATGGTCGTAAGACATTGAAAGTGGAACCATTAGCTTAGGCTCAAACTCTTTACCATTCCACTTAGGCTTCATTTCAGATTTAGACACACCTAAAATTGCCACCTCAGGTGCATTCACAATCGGCGTAAATGCCGTACCGCCAATACCACCTAGGCTTGAAATAGTAAAACAACCACCTTGCATATCTGATGAACTTAACTTGCCATCACGCGCTTTAACAGATACTTCCATTAGTTCACGAGAGAGTTCAATAATGCCTTTTTTATCAACATCTTTAAATACTGGCACAACCAAGCCATTAGGCGTATCAACCGCTACACCAATATTGATGTACTTTTTAAGAATTAAGCTTTCGCCATCCTCTGAAAGCGATGAGTTAAATGTCGGGAACTCAGCAAGCGCTTTAGCTGCTGCTTTCATTACAAACACCAACGGCGTAATTTTAACACCTAGCTTTTTCTTCTCGTTAAGCGCGTTTTGCTCTTTACGGAACTGCTCAAGGCTCGTGATATCCGCTTCATCAAACTGCGTAACATGTGGGATTTGTACCCAGTTACGGTGTAAGTTTTTACCTGATAGCTTTTGAATACGCGAGAGTTTTTTCTCTTCAATTTCACCAAACTTAGCAAAATCAACTTTTGGCCATGGAATTAAACCAAGCTCACCGCCACCGGCATTGCCTTTAGCTGCAGGTACTTGACCAGATTCAACTTGCTTAACCAGTTGCTTAACATAGTTTTGCACGTCTTCTTTAACAACACGGTTTTTACGACCTGTGCCTTTTACGTTCGCAAGGTTAATACCAAACTCACGTGCTAAACGACGAACAACTGGCGATGCATGAGCATAAGCGCTGTTGTTTTCAAAGCTTTCGGCACTTGCTTTTTCAGGCGCAGCAGTTGGTTTTGACTCTGCTTGAGCCGCTGGCTTAGATTCAGCCTTTGGCTCGTCTTGTTTTGCAGGCGCGTCACTTGGTGCACTACCCGCCACTTCAAATACAAAAATCAGGGAACCCGTTTTAACTTTATCGCCAGTCGCTACTTTAATTTCTTTTACAGTACCAGCAAACGGCGCCGGTACTTCCATAGCAGCTTTATCGCCCTCAACGTTTAAGATAGATTGCTCTTCTTCAACGCTATCGCCAACCGCAACCATGACTTCTGTTACTTCAACTTCGTCATCACCAATATCCGGTACGCTAACTTCTTTTGTGCTTGATTCTGACGCTTTAGATGAAGCAGCTTTTTCAGCAGGCTTCTCTTGGGTTTTTGAATCACTTGCAGCTGCAGTGTTGTTATCACCACCAGCGACTTCAAAAACAAACACTAATGAGCCCGTTTTCACTTTGTCACCAGTATTTACTTTAATTTCTTTTACAGTGCCAGCAAAGGGTGCAGGTACTTCCATGGCGGCTTTATCGCCTTCAACGTTTAGGATAGATTGCTCTTCTTCTACGCTATCGCCAACCGCAACCATCACTTCAGTCACTTCAACTTCATCATCGCCAATATCTGGCACAGTCACTTCTTTGGTTGACGAGCCCGATGACGCAGCCGGTGCTGCTTCCTCGGTTTTTTCAGCTTCTTTAGAGTCAGCAGCAGGGTTTTGCGCTTCACCTTCAAAGATGAACACTAAACTGCCTGTGGTTACTGTATCGCCCACATTTACTTTAATTTCTTTTACCGTACCGGCTTGTTCAGCAGGTACTTCCATCGCAGCTTTATCGCCTTCAACACTTAATAGTGATTGGTCAACTTCAACTTTATCGCCAACGCTCACTAGTATTTCGGTTACTTCTACTTCATCGCCACCGATATCAGGTACTTTAATTTCAATACTCATTGCAAACCTCTTATGCGTACAGTGGATTTAGTTTGTTCGTGTCGATGTTGAACTTTTTAATTGCTTCAACAACCACTGACTTTTCAACTTCACCACGTTTAGCAAGTTCAGATAATGTCGCAACTACCACGTAGCTTGCGTTAACTTCAAAGTGACGACGTAGGTTTTCACGGCTGTCTGAACGACCGTAACCATCTGTACCCAATACTTTGTAGTTACTGCTTGGGATAAATGAACGTGCTTGCTCTGCGTAGTTTTTCATGTAATCCGTTGCAGCAACAGTGACTGAATCGTTTAATACGCTTGTAATGTAAGCTGTTTTTTGCTCACTTTCTGGATTAAGCATGTTGAAACGCTCAACATCTTGTCCATCACGCGTAAGTTCATTAAATGAAGTTACAGAGTAAACATCAGATGCAATACCATAGTCTTCGCTTAAAATTGCCGCCGCTTTACGCACTTCAGTCATGATAGTACCTGAGCTTAATAGCTGTACGTTGGCTTTTTTGCCTTCGTAGCTTTCAAGCTTGTAAATACCTTTACGAATACCTTCTTCAGCACCTTCAGGCATTGCTGGCTGATGGTAGTTCTCGTTCATTAACGTTAGGTAATAGTAAATGTTTTCTTGATCTTCACCGTACATACGACGAATACCGTCTTGCACAATAACCGCTACTTCAAATGCATAAGTAGGATCGTAAGAAATACAGTTAGGTACCGTGTTTGCAAGAATGTGGCTGTGGCCATCTTCGTGCTGTAAGCCTTCGCCATTTAGCGTTGTACGACCCGCTGTAGCACCTAATAAGAAGCCACGTGCTTGTTGATCCCCTGCCATCCACGCCATGTCACCAACACGTTGGAAACCAAACATAGAGTAGTAAATGTAGAATGGGATCATCGGTAAGTCGTTGGTGCTGTAAGATGTTGCAGCAGCAACCCATGACGACATTGCACCTAGCTCATTAATACCTTCTTGTAGTACTTGCCCTGACGTTGCTTCTTTGTAGTAAGAAACGATATCACGGTCTTGAGGGGTGTAGTTTTGGCCGTGTGGGTTGTAAATACCGATTTGACGGAATAAACCTTCCATACCAAAGGTACGTGCTTCATCGGCAATAATAGGCACAATATTTTTACCAATGCCTTTATCTTTTAATAAAATATTAAGAGCACGTACAAAGCCCATAGTCGTTGAAATATCACGCTTTTGTTCTTCAAGTAATGGCTTGAATGCGTCAACTTCTGGCAACTGTAACTTTTCAGAGAACTTAGCAATACGTGTTGGTGTGTAACCTTGTAATGCATCACGACGAGCATGTAGATACTTGTACTCTGGAGAATCTTTTTCAAGCTCTAAGTAAGGTAGCTCTTTTAATTGCTCTTCCGATACTAAATCATCTAAGCCTAAACGTGAGCGTAAGTGAGCCACATGCGACATATCCATTTTCTTAACTTGGTGCGCAATGTTTTTACCTTCAGCTGCTTCACCCATGCCGTAACCTTTTACAGTTTTAGCTAGGATCACTGTTGGACGACCTTTCGTCTCTTCTGCCTTTTTAAATGCGGCATAAAGTTTTGAAGATTCGTGACCACCACGCTTAAGCGCAAAAATTTCGTCATCGGTCATATCAGCAACTAATGCTGCAGTTTCAGGGTAACGGCCAAAGAAATGCTCACGTACGTACGCACCATCTTTTGCTTTATATGTTTGGTAATCGCCATCAACAGTTTCGTTCATTAGTTGCAGTAATTTACCTGTGGTGTCTTTAGCAAGGAGAATATCCCAACCGCTGCCCCAAACAAGTTTAATAACATTCCAGCCAGCGCCTTTAAATAGCCCTTCTAGCTCTTGAATGATTTTACCGTTACCCATTACTGGGCCGTCTAGGCGCTGTAAATTACAGTTAACTAAGTAACATAAGTTGTCCAGCTTTTCACGTGCAGCGAAAGAGATAGCACCACGTGATTCTGGCTCATCCATTTCACCGTCACCTAAAAACGCGTATACACGTTGGTTTTTAGTGTCTTTTAAGCCACGGCCATCTAAGTATTTTAAGAAACGTGCTTGGTAAATTGAAGAAATTGGACCTAAGCCCATAGATACCGTTGGGAACTGCCAAAACTCTGGCATTAATTTAGGGTGAGGGTAAGAAGGTAAGCCTTTACCATCTACTTCCTGACGGAAATTATCAAGCTGTTCGGCACTTAAACGCCCTTCAACAAATGCACGCGCATAAATACCCGGAGAAATATGACCTTGGTAATAAACTAAATCGCCACCATCAACATCATTTGGCGCTTTAAAGAAATGGTTAAAACACACTTCGTAAAATGCAGCAGAGGATTGGTAAGACGCCATATGGCCGCCTAAGTCGAGATCTTTTTTCGATGCACGCAATACAATCATAATCGCGTTCCAACGAATAATTGAACGAATACGGCGCTCAAGATTTACATCACCAGGGTAGGCAGGTTCTTGATCAACCGGGATCGTATTAACGTAGTTTGTGTTAATGCCAGTTGGCATATCAACACCGTCTAAGCGGGCTTGCTCTAACACTTGCTCAAGTAAAAACTGAGCTCGTTCAACACCTTCTTCGCGCACAACTGATTCAAGAGCTTGTAACCACTCTTGTGTTTCTAGCGCGTCTACGTCAATTTTATTGACTTCAGACATATGGAGGTTTCCTTATGTTTAAAATACTAATTTTATGTATTGAATACTTCACTGTTAACTCAAGTTAACAGTGAATGTACTTGCTTAATTTTGTTTGGTGCGTCTTAAACTACGTTCAATTCGCGAGTGCTCTTTACCCGCTTCAAGCAATGCTTCTTCAATATAGGCTAAATGCGCATTACTCGCTAAGCGAGCTTGTTCAGGATTACCGTCAATCACTGCATCCATTAATAAGCGTCTATGCTCAGCTAATTGGCTGCTTATATCTGACTTTTTAAGTAACACCGTTAAATTTTGTAAAACATTCTGCTCAAGTAAGCTTTGCATCCCTCTTACTAAATGCAGTAACACTACGTTATGAGACGCCTCAGCAATGCAAAAATGAAAGTCATTAATCGCTTTGGCTTTTTGCTTTAATTCATCTTTAGCTAATGCAATCTGATCAAAGCTCTGTTTTACTTTTGCAAAATCGTTACTTGTTCCGCGAAGTGCTGCGTAATAAGCCGCAATTCCCTCTAGCGCATGACGAAATTCTAATAAATCAAACTGTGATTCGGGGTGTTTACTGATCAAATCAAACAACGGATCAGTCAGTCCCTCTTCCAATTGATTTTTTACATACGTTCCACCACCTTGACGACGGGTTACGAGCCCTTTTGCCTCAAGCTTTTGAATGGCTTCACGCAACGACGGACGCGACACTTCAAATTGCTTAGCGAGTTCACGCTCCGGTGGTAACTTTTCTCCTGGTGCTAACGACCCCTCAAGAATCATGTTCTCAAGTTGTTGTAAAATAACATCAGATAATTTTGCCGCTTTAATTTTTAAAGACATCAATCAACGTCCGCGTTGTATAAGTGCTAGCAGCCCATTAAATAAGGCTTTTAACTGAATGACCTGACCAAAAGGTAAATTGGTCATACCAAATTTTGCCATACGTTATCAAAAACCGTAATTACTGTCAATTTACAGCAGTTTTAAAGCCCTAAGGCCAGCGTAACGTAATTTAAACAAAGTTCAAATAATACACAGAATGCAGAGGATAAAGAAAGGTTAATAAGATGAAAAACAAATGGTCAGACCAGCTAATTTGGGTTTTCGGATTCGGGGTTCGGGGTTCGGGGTTCGGGGTTCGGGGTTCGGGGTTCGGGGTTCGGGGTTCGGGGTTCGGGGTTCGGGGTTCGGCAGTAGGATAAAACGTAGCGCCTCATACAAACATACCTTTATTTTATTGTAATCGAGAGTTTATCTCCCGCATATTTAGGGTCTAGGTTAAAAATCAAAGGTTTTAAGCCCGTTCCCCGTTGCTCGTAGCCCGCCAACTAATACCTAGAACCTAACCCCTGCTTTTTAACTTAAACCACCAAATAAAGTCATTAAAGCAATTAACACTAAGTAAAAAAGTACATTTCGCTTAACCAGTTTGATCATACAGGTGGCTTCAAAGGTGCAACCATAGTAGCGCTCTTCAACTTGTTCAGCCGCTAGCGCCGTATAAGTAACCACCTTGCGATTAGGGCTTGAAAAGTCAAACACGTAATGAAGCCAACAGCTAGTTCCTTTA
Source organism: Pseudoalteromonas sp. 23_GOM-1509m (assembly GCF_000518425.1). Lineage (NCBI taxonomy): Bacteria > Pseudomonadati > Pseudomonadota > Gammaproteobacteria > Alteromonadales > Pseudoalteromonadaceae > Pseudoalteromonas > Pseudoalteromonas sp. 23_GOM-1509m. Next base: position 153,465 of record NZ_JADO01000008.1, on the reverse strand, counting down.
TTAAAGTTACCAATCACTAGATAGCCAAAACTGGTAATACGCGCAGGGAGCCAATCAAGCCAAAATAGTAAACGATGGAGGAGTTTAAAATGCTTAGCAATGACTTCATCACGGTTATCACTCACTAAGTCGGCAAAGGTACGTACTAATGCATAAAAAACAGCACCAGCAACGCCCAATACCACAAACCAAAATATAACCGCACAATAAAATCGAAAGTTAACCCAAGCCAGCGTTTGCCCTAAGGTTTCGCCGCCTTGTTCCTCTTGGGTGCGTTTTTGCCCTAATTGCAAAGCATACAAAGACGCAGCGGTTTGATCCCCTCGGGTCAGTGCATTTAAATACGATTTATATAAAGCGCGTTGCTTAGCACAACCAAAACAAACGAGTAACACCGCCACATTAAAAACAAGCTGCCAAAGTGCAAAGTCAGATAAAAAATACACACACCCTACGGCAATCACAGGCAGTAATAACCAAATTAAAAACCCTATTGCAGTGCCAAATAAACCTTTATTGGTCAATAAATTAACAGAGCGAGTTAAGTAGCCATTAGCGTAATAACTCATTTGCCAATGCGCAGAGCGAGCACCTAAACGCTCAAGTATCAGTGCAATTATTATTGAAACCAAAATCATGTTGTTACTCGCTTAACTTAGTTATTCAATTAGGTTAAAAAACTTACGCCAGTTAAAACTCGCTCCAGGGTCGGTTTTTCGCCCAGGGGCTATATCGCAATGCCCAACTATATTACTGGCTGTTATTTTTGGATAGCGCTGCATAATAGCCTGCGCCAATGCAGCTAAACTTTGATATTGCGCATCGGTATAGTTAATTGTATCTGTTCCTTCAAGCTCTATACCTATACTAAAATCATTACAATTTTGTTGCCCAGCAAAGCAGGAGCGCCCCGCATGCCATGCACGTTTTTCAAAAGGCACATACTGTATAACTTCGCCGCAGCGCTTAATAAAACAATGCGCTGACACCTTAAGCCCCTCTAGGTCACTAAAGCTAGAATGTGCATTACAATCAATACACCCCATAAATAAATCATCAACGTACGGAGTGTTAAACTGCCCTGCGGGCAATGAAATATTATGAATAACCAACAGCGAAATATCGCACTGAGCAGGTCGCTCGTCAAAATGGCTACACGCCCGCTGGCTAATATTATTTATAACGCCTAAAGAATCTATTTTCATAACTAACCAAAATTGATGTATATCAAGATGCTAATAGATTTAACCCTATAAAGATAGCGTAATACTAAACGATAAAATATGATCAACGTGTAAATTAAGCGCTGGCTTATTAGTTTAGTTGTTAGCTGCTTCTATTTAGTAATTAAACAGAGTAAAATTTAGTTAATTTATTATCTATTATGAGCTTTTTCATGTCTATTTCGCATACCCTAATTAGTCAACTTGTTACTTTAGCACTGGATGAAGATCTAAATTACCAAAGCGCTGAACAAGGCGATATTACCGCACAGCTTATTCCTCAAGCAGAGCAAGCCTATGCGAAAGTGATCACCCGTGAAGACTGCATCTTTTGTGGCAAAGACCTAATCATTGAAGTGTTTAAACAAGTCGACCCAAGCGTGGTTGTAAATATATGCGTGCACGACGGCGACTTTGTCAGTGCCAATAGCACTTTATTTACCGCATCAGGTTCTGCTCGCGCTATTTTAACAGCCGAGCGCACCGCACTTAACTTTGTACAAACGCTTTCAGGCACAGCCACCACCACCGCGCATTATGTTAAAGAGCTAAGTGGCACTAGCACGCAACTACTCGATACCCGTAAAACCATTCCGGGGCTAAGAGCATTTCAAAAATATGCAGTGAAGTGTGGCGGCGGTGCAAACCACCGAATTGGATTGTTTGATGCGTTTTTAATTAAAGAAAACCACATAGCAGCCTGTGGAGGAATTAATAACGCGGTTACTCAAGCTAAGCTAAATCATGCCGATAAACCTATAGAGGTTGAGGTTGAATCGTTTGATGAGCTAGAGCTAGCCATTAACGCAGGCGCCGACATTATTATGTTAGATAATTTTAATCCTGAGCAAATACGCCAAGCAGTTAGCATTACAAATAAGCGCGCTAAACTTGAAGTGTCGGGCAATATGACCCTAGAAACACTAAAAGCCTACTCGCAAGCTGGGGTCGACTTTATCTCAAGTGGTGCGCTTACAAAAAATTTACAATCAATCGATTTATCGATGCGATTTGAGTAAATAATGTAAAGTTTATTTATATATTCTTGCGCTAATTGATTGACAGCCTTTAAAAAAGGGCATTAAATAATTCAAAAGGATTATTTGTAACAAGTTATTAAATTAATGCGTTTTTTATAGTGTTTTTACATACAAAAGCGCAATAAACAGTGTTAGACTCATTCATATTGACTAGTTTTAAATTTTTAATTAGTTAAAAAGAGTGGAAAAGCATTTATAAGCGACAGAGCAAAAATAAGCGACAGGGTTTATTTTTATAATTAACTTGTAACTTACACAGGTTATAACTAACTTTTAATAGTTAGGTTTATACTCAAATAAGGGACGAGTAACGAATAACCGCCATAAAGTGCGTGTCTTCGCGGAAAATTTTTACCGCTTAAACACAGCACTAAATTTGGCAAAATGATTTTATTTTTGTAGTAACAGGTTAAGTGAACATCATAAGTTACATTTTAAAAACTTATACCCGTTTGGCTTACCACAACATTATCCTTTAGGAGAGGAAACATGCAAACAATGACACAACAAAACCAAAAGGGTTTCACCCTAATCGAATTAATGATTGTAGTAGCAATCATCGGTATTTTAGCAGCAGTAGCACTGCCTGCTTATTCTAATTATCAAGCTTCATCTAAGCTAACTGCTGGTTTAGCTGAAATAACAGGCGCTAAAACTGAGTTTGAAATAATGAAGAATAATGGTGAAACTGTTTCTGCCATCGGTGATATCAAAGCTGTTACCAATACTGATACGCAAAACTGTGCAATTACAGCTACAGCAAATACCATTGTATGTACTGTTCAAAATGCACCTTCTCAAGTCAATGGCGCAACCTTAACTTGGACACGTAATGATACAACTGGAGCTTGGACGTGTGCCACAGCCGGCATTACTGGTGATGCTAGCCTAGCTCCAAAGAGCTGCCCTCAAGCTGCTGCTGCAACACCATCATCATAATTATGATCGGTATTTAACTTTTAATAAGCGCTCTGTAGGGCGCTTTTTTTATATAAATTTTTACTAATTGCGTAATTTAACCCCCGTTTAATTCAAGTGAGTTTCATATGGCAAATAAACAAGAAAATAAAGGCCTAGATACCTTTCAATGGGTAGGTGTAAGCGCTCGCGGCAAGAAGCTTGAGGGTGAGCTTACTGGATCAAGCATTGCACTAGTCAAAGCGCAGTTACGCAAACAAGGCATTACTCCCTCAAAAGTTAAACGTAAAGCCAAGCCGCTGTTTGGTATAAAAAGCGTACAAAAAGTAACCCCGAAAGATATTGCCTTAGTTACTCGACAAATTGCCACTATGCTAATGGCGGGTGTACCACTAATTCAGTCCATTGAGATGATAGCTTCAGGCTCCACCAATAAAAGCGTGAGTAAGCTGATGAGTGCTATTGGCGATGAAGTCAAAGCAGGGTTGCCGCTTTCTAACGCACTTAGAAAATACCCGCGTTATTTTGATGATTTATATTGCGATTTAGTGGCCTCTGGTGAGCAATCTGGTGCACTGGATAAAATATTTGACCGCGTTGCGCTATATAAAGAAAAGTCAGAAGCACTAAAATCAAAAATTAAAAAAGCCATGTTTTATCCTATATCGGTTTTAGTGGTTGCAGGTATTGTAACTTCTATCTTGCTGATATTTGTAGTACCACAGTTTCAAGAAATATTTGCTGGTTTTGGCGCAGAGCTGCCCGCTTTTACTTTATTTGTTATTGGTATATCGGAGTTTATGCAAGAGTATTGGTGGATGATATTGATTGCCGTAATGGCATTTGGCTACATATATAAAGAAGCCGCACTCAGAAGTTTAGCGCTCAGAGATGCCACCGACCGCGCCATACTCAAGCTCCCTGTTATAGGTATGATTTTAAATAAAGCCGCCGTGGCACGTTATGCGCGTACTTTATCGACCACCTTTGCTGCGGGTGTACCGCTGGTAGATGCGCTTGATTCTGCAGCCGGTGCCTCAGGTAATGCGGTTTATCGTTATGCTATTTTAGAAATAAAAGCCGAGGTAAGCTCAGGTAATCAAATGAACTGGGCGATGCGTAATTCAAAAATATTCCCCGATATGGTGGTACAAATGGTCGCCATTGGTGAAGAGTCAGGATCGCTTGATGGCATGCTGGCAAAAGTTGCCACTATCTACGAGCAAGAAGTAGATGACGCCGTAGATGGCCTATCTAGCTTACTTGAGCCGTTAATAATGGCAGTGCTCGGTGTATTAGTCGGTGGCTTAATTGTCGCCATGTACTTACCTATATTCCAACTAGGTTCAGTTATTTAGCTTCGAGCTTCGAGCTTCGAGTTTCGAGTTTCTAGGCCCGTTACCCGAAGCCCGTTGCCCGCAACTAAAGTGCGCGGCATAAAGCCTCGCCTACAGAACAATTAAAGCGCAGTGGTTCCACGCAACTCGTCGCTCGAACCTCGAACCTCGAACCTCGAACCTAACATCCTAAACCCTAACTTTGCACTTATGTAAAACCACTGTATTATCAACACAGAATTTAGTTTTAGGTAAGATAAATGCATACTTTTTTTATTGATATCACCGCTGCGATGCAAAGCCATTTATGGTTTTACTTAACCACGATTGGACTGGTGAGTTTATGTATTGGTAGCTTTTTAAATGTGGTGATTTATCGCTTGCCGCTAATGATGCAAAAAGAATGGCAAACTGAATGCCGCTTATTATTAGCCGATGAACTAACCTGCCCAAAGGCTAAACAGACCTCTGAATACACTACTGACACGTTTAACTTAGTTAAACCCAATTCATGCTGCCCAAAGTGCAAAGCGGCGATTAAACCGTGGCAAAATATCCCCATTATTAGTTGGTTATTTTTAAAAGGTAAATGCGCAACCTGTGATAACCCAATTTCAATTCGTTACCCAAGCGTTGAGGCCATTACCGCTATTTTAAGTTTAGTGGTTGCCTACACCTTTGGCGCTACAGAGCAGGCTTTATTGTACATTGTAGTTACTTGGGCGTTGGTAGCACTGACTTTTATTGATATTGATCACATGCTACTGCCGGACCAGCTTACTTTGCCACTTTTATGGTTAGCACTAATAGCCTCTGTTATGGGTCATACCATTGCCCCTAGCGATGCCATTATTGGCGCAGCATGTGGCTATTTAAGCTTATGGAGTGTGTTTTGGTTGTTTAAATTAATAACCGGTAAAGAAGGCATGGGCTATGGCGACTTTAAATTACTTGCCGTATTTGGAGCCATACTGGGTTGGCAATCGTTATTGACCATTATTTTGCTCTCAAGCGTAGTTGGCGCTGTAATTGGCATTGCTCTACTGAGTATTCAAGGTAAAGACAAAGCAACCCCCATTCCTTTTGGTCCTTACTTAGCAATAGCCGGTTGGATCACTATGCTATGGGGAACGCAACTGCAAAACAGCTATTTTAATTTTATTGGCTACTAACTATGAGCAATACACAACATCATAAAAATAACTGGGTATTGGGACTAACCGGCGGGATTGGCTGTGGTAAAACCGCAGTTAGCGATATGTTGGCAGAACTAGGTATTACTATTGTGGATGCAGATATAGTGGCTCGCCAAGTGGTTGAACCCAACACTGATGGCCTAAAAGCGATTATTGCGCATTTTGGCAATGATATAATCGATGAACATGGTGCTTTAAATCGCAGCACGCTAAGAGCGCGCATTTTTAGTAACCCTGAGCAAAAAACATGGCTCAATGCCCTGCTGCACCCATTAATACGCACTCAGCTTATTATTGATTTAAAAAACGCGCAAAGCGACTACGTGGTGTTAGTTGCCCCACTATTATTTGAAAATGGGCTTGATGGCTACTGTCATCGTACTTTGCTAATAGATGTTCCCAAAGAGGTGCAAATTGCACGTACTACACAGCGCGACAATATAAGCATTGAACAAGCAGAGCAAATTATTGACGCACAAATGTCTCGAGAGCATAAACAACAAAAAGCGGATGATATTTTAAATAATAACCGCGACCTAAGCGATGTAAAACAAGACTTACTTAAACTGCATAATTATTATTTACAGCAAGCTAAGTCTACAATATAAATAAATTAACCCAATCGCAGCGCAATAAACTGATATTTTTATCAGTAAATTGTCTGCTGCGTTGGTACGATTAATGTATTCCTTTCTTTTTTCTGATAAATTGCTGACTAAAGAAGGATTAAATCAGGTGCGCAATGAATATTAACTCACCGTTATTAAGAAAATTTATTACCCTCGGCCGGGTTGATACTGATACCGTAAAAACACGGCAGCAAGATTTTGCGTCAACTGCAGAGCTTATCTCTAAATGTGGAAAAATAGACAGTAAAGATTTAGCTGAGCAATGCATTGATTTATTTAGAGTGCCTTTTTTTGATTTAAAAGATTTTAATGTTGCACAAATATCAGCTGAGCTGGTTAAAGAAAAACTGATCCGCAAACACCACATTTTGCCTTTGGTACAAAAAGGCAGAAAAGTGTATATTGCCGCCTCAGATCCTACCGATTATGGTGCCTTCGAAAACTTTGAATTTAGCACGGGTTTATCGTGCGAAGTAGTTGTGGTTGACTACGTCCAGCTCGATAACAAAATTGAGCAATTACTCGATGCCACTGGCAGTTTAAATTTAAGTGAAGACGAATTTAAAGAGTTCGCTGAACTCGATTCTGAGCAGCACAAAGAACACACTCCTAAAGACGATGACAAAGACGACGCCCCAATAATTGTCTACATTAATAAAATTTTAATGGATGCAATAAAAAAAGGCGCCTCAGATTTACACTTTGAACCTTATGAACACAAATACCGTATTCGCTTTCGCATTGATGGTATTTTGCACGAAGTAGCCAGCCCGCCAAATACATTGGCCAGTAAGCTATCGGCGCGAATAAAAGTAATGTCGCGACTGGATATTGCAGAAAAGCGTAAACCACAAGATGGCCGTATTAAGCTTAAAATCACTGAGCGTAAAAGCATTGATTTTCGTGTTAGTACCATGCCAACTTTGTGGGGCGAAAAAATTGTAATGCGTATTCTTGATTCATCCAGTGCCATGCTAGGTATTGATGTATTAGGCTATGAACCCGAGCAGAAAAAACTATACCTCGATGCACTTGAGCAACCGCAAGGAATGATTTTGGTTACCGGCCCAACCGGTTCAGGTAAAACGGTTTCTTTGTATACGGGCTTAAATATACTAAATCAGCCGGAACGGAATATTAGTACCGCCGAAGATCCGGTAGAAATTAACCTCGAAGGGGTTAACCAAGTACAAATAAATACTAAAGCAGATATGACTTTTGCTAATGCACTGCGGGCGTTTTTACGTCAAGATCCCGATGTGGTGATGGTGGGTGAAATACGTGATTTAGAAACTGCGGAAATATCAATTAAAGCGGCTCAAACAGGTCACTTGGTGCTGTCAACACTGCATACCAATTCAGCGCCAGAAACGATTACTCGTTTGTTAAATATGGGTGTACCCGCGTATAATGTGGCCAGTTCTATTAGTTTAATTATAGCTCAGCGTTTAGCCCGAAGATTATGCTCTAAATGTAAAACACCAGAGCAGTTACCTCGCGAAGAGCTTATACGCCAAGGCTTTAGTGAACAACAAATTCAAGACATGGTTTTATACGCACCTAAAGGCTGTGAAAACTGTACCGATGGCTACAAAGGCCGTGTTGGTATTTACGAAGTAATGAAAATTACGCCTGAAATTGCCCAAATTATAATGCGCGGCGGTAACTCATTAGAAATTGCTGAGGTATCACTTAAAGCAGGATATAACAATTTGCGTTTATCGGGTATTCGTAAAGCCGCAGAGGGTGTGACCTCACTTGCTGAGATTAATCGTGTCACTAGTTTTTAAATAGAAAGCTTAGCTGTTTATTATAAATTGAGTCGCAAAGCCTATATTAATGTGAGAGTAAATTATGCCAACAGTGGTTAACTGCCCAACCTGTAAAGCAAAAGTAGAATGGTCAGAACAAAGTCCGAATCGCCCTTTTTGTTCAAAACGTTGCCAACTTATTGATTTAGGTGAATGGTCGTTTGAAAATAATAAAATTTCAGCGCCGATTACATCTGCAGATGAGTTCAGCCAAGACATGATTGAAGATATTGAAGCAATGATGGCAAAAAACGAAGATGACTTTTTTAAGTAATAAAACGACTTAAAAACAAAAGCCAGCTAAAAGCTGGCTTTTTGCTTTAGTTGAAAGCGTTATGCTCTTTGTTTGCGATGCTTTTTATCTTTACGTTGTTGCATTTTTTCAAGCTGTTCACGTTGCTCAGCATTTAAGACCTGCCAAATTTGATGTTGCGTTTTAAGTTTAATTAATCCCATTTGCTCAGCTTTTACTTGGCGCTCGCCAAGTAGCTCTTTGGCTGCGTTTTCATCAAATGTTGATGCTGATAATAACACCTCTTTTTTTTCTTTGTACGCTTCACGTATTGCTTTACGGGCTTCTTTATTAGCCCCTCTTAGTGCTTGGAGCTGTGTTTTTTGTGTTTCAAAAATCGCTTTTAGTTGTGTTTGTTGATCTTCAGTAAGCGCCAGTTTATCTGCTGCTCGCTCAGAGAGTAAAAAGCGTGCTTGAGAGTGGCCTTGTTTATGGCCATCACCTTTTGCAAGTGCGCTGCCCGCACTGAGCGTTGCTGCTGTTAAGCCACATATAAGTACTAATTTTGATAGCGTGTTTATCTTAGTCATAATCATCACCTTAATATTGAGTTGGTTGTTGGCTGCTAGCCAGTGTGTTCACTATAACCGGCTCAATGCAAAGTAACGCAAAGCAGTGTAAAGGTTATGTAAAGACTAACTTTTAGTACATTAAACGCGTAAAATAAAACCATAAAACAGCGCGTAAGGCTTAATGTATGAAACTATTAATGATTGATGATGACACAGGTTTATGTGAGCTATTAAGCGAGTATCTGAGCGCACAAGGCTTTAGCATACAAACCGCACATGATGGCCAACAAGGCTTAGAGCTTGCTTTACAAAACGATTACGCGCTTATATTACTTGATGTTATGTTGCCCTCTATAGATGGCTTTGAAGTACTCAAACAACTGAGGCAAAGTAAATTAACGCCGGTGATTATGTTGACCGCTAAAGGTGAAGACTTTGACCGTATTTTTGGTTTAGAGCTCGGCGCTGATGACTATATTCCAAAACCGTTTAACCACCGCGAACTCCTTGCCCGCGTTAAAGCCATTACTCGCCGTATTGAACACATTAATAGTGTAAGCAATAACAATAATAAAAAGCTCTCTTTAAACGGTATTACTATTAACTTTGCCACGCGTGAAGCCAGTGTAAATAACACCACACTCACGCTTACGGGTACCGAATACGAAATATTGGCTTTATTAGTAAAACACGCTCCTGATGTTATAAGCAAAGAGCAAATAAGCGAAGAGGTACTAGGACGGCGTTTAGCGTCATTTGATCGCTCTATTGATATGCATGTGAGTAATATTAGAAAAAAAATAGCCGAGCATATCGCGGGTGAAAAAATTAAAACTATTCGAGGGACGGGTTATGTCTTTATCCAAGGAGAGTAAAGTAACGCGTTTTAGCTGGTTAAGACACCCTCGACATTATTTGTTTTTTAAAGTCTTTGCTTGGTTTTGGCTAACGATCATTGGCACTTTTACTGCGCTATTTTTCTTAAGTAATATTTCGCTGATCAATGCTATTAGCCATGACCCCCTAAAAGGGCCGATGCAAAAAAATCTAGAACACTTGGCTCGAGGTATCGAACGTAGTGCACATAAACACAAGCGCTCTATTCATGACATTATTACTCACCCGCGTGTGAGTAAACGCAAGTTACTTTATTTAAATTCACTAAGTAGCGATGAGTTTTTGATCAGTAAAAAAGTTGAGAATAATATTGATTTTAGCTTACTGAACTTTAGTGAAGGCATGCCACCTCAAATTATTTTTACTGAATATTACCAAGCTTTTGGCCCTGTGCGCATTCGAGTACCTGAAGGCGAATTTGCGTTATATGAAATCGATATAAATCAACAGCGACCGCTCTTTATTCGCTTAAGATTGTTGCCGGTTTGGTTAAAAATTTCTATCGCCATTATCGCCTCACTTACATTAAGCTTTTTATTTAGTCGTAACTTAATTGCCCCTATAAATAGTTTAAAACAAGCTGCAATTAGACTCTCAAATGGCGATTTAAGTGCGCGCGCGGCAATAAATAGTCAGCGAAAAGATGAGCTTGGAGTTTTAGGACGCGATTTTAACCGTATGGCTGATCAATTAGAGCAACTACTTAGCGCTCAAAAGCGTTTACTTGCCGATATATCCCATGAATTGCGCTCCCCACTAACACGCTTAAAAATGGCCACAGGGCTGGCGCAAATGCAAGCGAGTGAGGCCAGCCAATCGTATTTATTGCGTATTGAAAAAGAAGCAAATCAACTTGATAAAATGATAGCCGATGTATTGCAGGTATCGCGCTTAGAAGCCAATAGCCAACCTTTATCACTGCAAGCGCAGTCGTTACAAGTTATTGTTGACCATGTGATTAACGATGCTCAGTTTGAAGCAAAACAGCACAATAAAACGCTGCATATTCAAGGTGATGCTGAGGTAAATATAGAGTGCGACGAAATGCTGATTGCCAGTGCTCTAGAAAATATTTTACGTAATGCAATTAAATACGCACAACATACTATTAGCATCACCTTAAAACACAGTGATATCATTACTATACAAATATGTGATGACGGCCCTGGCGTTCCCGCAGCGCAACTTGATAAACTATGTGAGCCATTTTTTAGGCAATCAGACGCCCGCGACCGAGTCAGCGGCGGCACTGGGCTGGGTTTAGCCATTGCAAAAAATGCGGTGATTGCCCACGGCGGAAATTTAGCTTTATCAAATAAGGACGCTGGCGGGTTATGCGTTGAGATAAGCTTACCAATACAAAAGAGAGACCATGTTTTATAGCAATGAAAGCGAGCTTGAAAATAACCTACCTGCCATTAATGAGTTTTATACTAATACACTCAAAAAAGCCTATTTAAGCACGGCTGCCGGTAAATTATTTTATGCTTACGCTAAGCCTAAACAGGCTCACACTGCCATTGTTATTAGTTCTGGGCGCATTGAAGGACTCGATAAATACAAAGAGCTGCTTTGGGAGCTTTATTGTAATAATTTTGCTGTTTTTAGTGTTGATCACCAAGGCCAAGGGCGCTCTTATCGGTTATTAAAAAACCCCCATAAAGGCTATGTCAAACAATTTGAAGATTACAGTCACGATCTCAATCAATTCAATGTTGAGGTGGTAAAGCAGCATTGGCAAGGTAAAAAACTACTGCTTAGCCATTCAATGGGCGGCGCTATTGCGTTTGATTACTTAGCACGTTACTCACATGACTTTAGTGGGGCGTTTTTATCTGCGCCCATGTTTGATATTCATACTAAAGGAATACCAAAACCCGTAGCACAGTTTATCGCTGCCAGTGCGTCATTATTAGGGTTCTCAGGGTGTTATGCGTTAGGACAAAGCGATTATACACCTGAAGAGTTTGCGCTTAACACTTTAACCAGTAGCCAAATACGCTATGATCAATTTAGGGCAACTTATCAGCAAACGCCACTATTACAATTAGGCGGTGTTACCTATGGCTGGCTGCATACTGTTTTTTCATTTATTAAAGCGCTCGATAAACTATCCATAACAACCCCGTTATTTATAGCCAGCGCAGAAAATGACGAAGTGGTTGATAACCAAGCTCAGCATAAGCTTGCAAGCCGACATAAAAACACCCTAATAAAGCAGTTTAAAGGGGCTAAGCACGAGCTGTTTTTTGAGCGGGACGAAATTCGCCAACCATTGCTAACAAGCCTTTATAAATTTTGTGATTCAATAGGTTAACTACTAAGCGACAGCGGATCTAGGTGAATCAAAATATCAACTTCAGATTCAAATTGCTGAGTGATCATCAGCTCCACTTCATCTGCCACTTTATGGGCACGAATAAGCGGTAAATTGTCATCAAGCTCTAAATGCAGTTGAATAAACTTAACTTTACCGCCCTGTCGAGTGCGAATACCGTGCACCCCATAAACATCATTATGGTTACGCGCTATTTCAAAAATACTTTGCTTTTCTTCATCGGGTAGCTCTTTGTCCATTAAATGCGAGGCACTTTCGGTTGCTATATCCCAACTGTTATACAACAAATAACCTGCCACACCGATAGCAAACAATGGGTCGGCATACAGTACGCCATAGTAGGCGAGTAAAATAGCAAGCAATACCGCCGCATTTAAAATTAAATCGCCCTTGTAGTGAACGGAGTCGGCTTTGATGGCGATTGATTCAGTGTGCTTTACGACTTTATTTTGCACAAATACAATTACCAAGGTACAAGCAATGGCAAAAATACTCACCCATACACCTAATAATGAGTGCGAAAGCTCTACTGGGTTTATTAATCGCTCGATACCGTGAAACATTAATAAACAGCCCGAGCCCGCAATAAATGCAGCTTGGCCTAACCCTGCAAGCGCCTCCGCTTTACCGTGACCAAACCGGTGGTCATCATCCGCAGGACGCAGTGCATACGATAAAACTAAAAAGCTCATTAGCGTCGCGGTAATATCCATTAATGAATCAGTGAGTGAGCCAAGCATCGACGCCGAACCCGACGCCAGCCAAGCCCATGCTTTGGTCGCAATCATTAGGCTCACCATGACCATGGTCACTATGCTTGAAGCTTTGACCCAAAATTCATAACTGCGATTATGCACGTATCTGTCCAAGTGTAAGATGTATTTAATGTTTGTAGTATATCATTTTTTATTCATTGTTCGTGTATACTGAGCCAGTCAAATTAAAGATTTTATAGGGCTTATTGTGCTGGATATTGTTTTATACCAACCTGAAATTCCGCCTAACACCGGGAATATCATTCGTTTATGTGCCAATACTGGCTATTCATTGCATTTAATTGAACCGTTAGGGTTTGAGTGGGATGACAAACGTGTAAAACGCGCTGGACTTGACTATCACGAATTTAGCCATGTACAACGCCATGCCTCATTTGATGCTTACTTAGAAAAGTGCCAACCTAAAAAAGTGTATGCTTGCACCACTAAAGGTAGCCAATTTCATCATCAAGCACAGTATGAAGCGGGTGATTGCTTAGTATTCGGACCAGAAACCCGAGGCTTACCTGATGACATGATTCAAGCACTGCCAAACGAGCAACGCGTGCGTATACCTATGCAAGCCGATAGTCGCAGTATGAATCTGTCTAATGCAGTAGCTGTGTTTGTGTATGAATCTTGGCGCCAGCTTGGCTTTGTAAACGCGCAGTAATTATTTACCAATAATAAAAAACCGACATTATGTCGGTTTTTTATTTTTAAAGAATAGTGAAGCATTTATTCTGACTTTTGTTCACGACCTAATAGCGCCATAGCAGCTGCTTTCATGTCTTTATTTTCATAGAGTACTTTGTATATTTGCTCGGTAATTGGCATTTCAACACCAGCGCGTTGGGCTAGTAAGTACACTTCTTTGGTATTTCTAAAGCCTTCAACCACTTGGCCGATTGATGCAATGGCATCATCAACACTCTCACCTTTGCCTAAGGCTAAACCAAAACGGCGATTGCGCGATTGGTTATCGGTACAGGTCAGAATTAAATCACCTAACCCGGCCATACCCATAAAGGTTTCAGGTTTTGCACCCAGTGCACACCCTAAACGCGACAACTCTGCTAAACCACGAGTAATAAGCGCGGTACGAGCATTTGCACCAAACCCCACTCCATCAGAAATTCCCGCACCAATGGCAATCACGTTTTTAACCGCACCACCTAGCTGTATACCAATAAAATCATCATTGTTATACACCCTAAACGAGCGCCCGCAATGCAATAAATCGGCTATTTGTTTAGCAAATGCCGATGATGTTGATGACACCGAAATTGCAGTTGGTGATCCCATCGCCATTTCTTTGGCAAAGGTTGGCCCAGAAAGCACCGCTAGTGGCACCTCTTCACCTAGCTCTTGCACTGCTACTTCTTGTAACAAACGCCCAGTATTTGGCTCTAGCCCTTTGGTGGCCCATGCTATTTTTGCATTTGGGCGCAAAGCAGGTTTGATTTGCTTTAATGTGTCAGCAAATGCGTGGCTTGGCACAACAACCAAAACAATATCGCTACTTTGCGTTGCACGCTGTAAATCTGCTTCAAGGATTAAGGTGTCAGGAAAAGGAATATCAGGTAAGTAACGTTGATTTTTTCGCTCAGCTGCAAGCGTCGCAACGTCTTGGCTATTGCGTCCCCATAAAGTCACTTTGTGACCATTTCTGGCTAAACAAATAGCAAGGGCGGTGCCATACGACCCCGCCCCTAAAACAGTAACAGCTGATGTGGCTGTATTCATAAATTAAGCGTCTGCTGTAGCCTGCTCAGCTTGCGCTGTGCGTTGCTGCATGTACTGTGCAAATAATGCGTCAAAGTTAACTGGCGCAAGATTAAGTTGTGGGAACGTACCACGATTTACTAAGTTAGATACCGCTTCACGTGCATACGGGAATAACACGTTAGGGCAAAATGCACCTAGCATGTGCGCTAATTGCATTTCTTCAACGTCAGCAATAGTAAAGATACCTGCTTGTTGAATTTCACATAAAAACGCAGTTTCTTCACCGATAGATGCCGTTACAGTTAGTGCAAGCACTACTTCGTAAACACCTTCATCAAGTTTGTTAGAGCGTGTATCTAAATCTAATTTTACTTCTGGAGCCCACTCTTTTTGAAAAATAGCTGGCGAATTTGGCGTTTCAAACGATACATCTTTAGTGTAAATACGTTGAATAGTAAACTGTGCACCTGCATCAGCTTCTGCTGCTGCGTTTTGATTTTGTTCGTTCATTTTATTCCTAACCTGTTATTTATTATAATTAATTAAATTAAGCACTGAGCTTAGCATCAAGGTGACCTTGCGCTTCTAGTGCCATCATGTCGTCACAGCCACCGATGTGTTCATCGTTGATAAAAATTTGTGGAACCGTGCTTGCGCCACCGGCTTTGGCGATCATTTCATCGCGAAGCTCTGGCTGAACGCCAATATCAATATTTGTGTATTTTACACCTTTACTGTCTAACAGCGCTAATGCGCGATGACAAAAAGGACAATATCCTTTGGTGTATAAAACAACGTTACTCATAATTAATCCTTAATCGGTTTAGCTAAGAGATATTAGCGACCGCTTGTTGTTGGCAGACTTGCTGATTGCCACGCACCCATACCGCCAGATAAAACATAAACTTGTTCATAGCCTGCTTTATGCATTGCGGTTGCAACACCTGAGGCAGTCATGCCTGCAGCACATACCACTATAATGGGTTTGCTCTTATACTTTTCAAGGGTTGAGAAATCAGATTCTTTAGCTTTTTCTGGGTTTAAGTGCACAGCACCGGCAATATGGCCGGTTTTAAACTCTTTTTGCCCACGCATATCAACAACCTGGCCGTCTTCGCGGTTAATAAGTAACGTTAACTGCTGAGGATTGATTTGACGAATTGCTGAAAATTTACTTTTTATTGCGCCACTAATAATAAGAAACGCAATCGCAACCCAAGCTAGGCTTAGAATTGGATGGTTTGAGACAAATTCAATATATTGATCCATTCGACTTCCACTATAAAGTTACATACTAAAACGGATGTTTTAGATATTTTAAATTCTTACCAATTGCACTTGCACAATGAGCAGTCACTCATCAGCAAATCAATAGAGCGCTGTTAGGCTACTCTGAATTTTCACCTACAAGATAGGCTTAACTTACCCCACAACCCTATTCAATACTTGAATAAAATAGAGATTAGCCGCGCAAGTATACCCAAATCAGCTAAAAATGCGAGTTTAAGCACGCTTGAAAGCCACAATGCCCTGCTCTTTTTAACTGAAAAATAACCTAGCCCTTTAAAGTTTTCAATTTAGCCAATCCTAATTGAAAATTTTTAATATCTTCTTTTCATTGCTGATCCTAGCTATAAAACGCGGTATGCTAAGACTTGGCATGTTGGCATTAATGTTAGCGTGTATTTTAGCAACGCTAATTTTTCAGGAGTGACTATGACAGAGCATAAAAAACCACTGGTATTAATGATTTTAGATGGCTGGGGATACAGAGAAGATGAGCAAAGCAATGCTATTTTAGCTGCTAACACCCCTGTATTAGATGAGCTTTGGGCCACACGTCCTCATACATTAATTTCAGCATCGGGTTTAGATGTCGGTCTTCCTGATGGCCAAATGGGTAATTCTGAGGTGGGCCATGTTAATTTAGGCGCAGGCCGTATTGTGTATCAAGATTTTACCCGTATCACCAAAGCCATTGATGATGGCGAATTTGATACAACCCCTGCACTTGTTGAAAACATTGATAAAGCCGTTCATGCCAACAAAGCTGTACACATTATGGGACTGTTAAGTCCAGGTGGCGTGCATAGCCACGAAGATCATATTGTTGCCAGTATACAACTGGCTGCAAAACGCGGCGCTAAAGAGGTGTACTTTCATGCCTTTTTAGATGGACGCGATACACCACCGCGTAGTGCTAAAGCGTCTATTGAGCGTATTGAAGCCTTATTTAGCGAACTTAAATGTGGCCGTTTAGCCTCACTAATTGGCCGTTACTATGCCATGGACAGAGACAACCGCTGGAATCGTGTTGAAAAAGCCTATAATTTAATCACCTTAGGTGAAGGCGATTTTGATTATGAAGAAGGCGTAAGTGCACTAAATGCCGCTTATGAGCGCGATGAAAATGACGAATTTGTAGCAGCCAGCACGATCACTCCTAAAGGCAGCGAATCTGTAAAAGTAAATGATGGCGACACCATTATATTTGCAAACTTTAGAGCAGACCGCGCACGCGAAATCACTCGCGCCTTTGTAGAGCCTGACTTTGACGGCTTTAATAAGAAAAAATCGCCTGAGCTTAGCGGCTTTGTGATGATGACTGAATACGCAGCCGATATAGATGCGCCTGTTGCTTTTGGCCCCACGCCGCTTAATAACGTACTTGGCGAATGGTTTGAAAAACAAGGTAAAACTCAACTGCGTATTTCTGAAACTGAAAAATATGCTCATGTTACCTTTTTCTTCAGTGGTGGACGAGAAGATGAGTTTGACGGCGAAACCCGTGAACTTATTCCATCACCTCAGGTTGCAACTTATGATTTGCAGCCAGAAATGAACTCAAAAATGCTTACCGATAAGCTAGTAGAAGCAATAAAAAGTGGAAAATACGATGCCATTATTTGTAACTACCCTAATGGCGACATGGTCGGTCATTCAGGTGTATTTGAGGCTGCAGTTAAAGCCTGTGAGGCAGTAGATAACTGTATTGGCCGTGTAGTGGATGCATTGAAAGAATATGGCGGCGAAGCACTTATTACCGCCGATCATGGCAATGCAGAGCAAATGGCAAACCTTAAAACAGGCCAAGCGCACACAGCACATACCAGTGAGCCCGTGCCGTTTATTTATGTAGGTCGCGATGCACAAGCTTATTCAGGCAAAGCCTTGAGCGATGTTGCCCCAACCATGCTGCATTTAATGGGGTTAGAGCAACCTCCAGAAATGACAGGGTCGCCAATTATGGTGTTGAAATAACCTATGAAAAAAAGCGCATACCGCGTCATTGCGTGTATCTATGTACTTCATTCATTAGTCACTGGCGTTGCCGTGGCTAATGAAGATCGTACTAAAAAAGACCTATCCCAAGTTCAAGTGGCTTTAGAGCAAAGCCAAGCTGAATATCAACAACAGCAAAAAGAAATAGCTAAACAGCAGCAAAAGCTAAAAGCACATGAACTCGCTATAGCGAAAAACGCTAAAGCACTCAATATGGCTGAGCAATCCGTTAAAAAAACACAACAACAGCAAACAGAGCAACAACAACGCGCGGTAAAGCTTGAAAAACAACAAGCCCAATTTAAGCGTGTGTTAGCAGCACAGTTAAAAAGTGCTTATATGGCAGGTAGTGATGACTATTCAAAAATGCTGCTTAACCAAGAAGATACCGCTAAATTTGAACGTACGCTTAGCTATTACAACTACTTAAATAAAGCCCGCATAAAGCAGCTTGATGAACTTAAAGCGCTGCAAATAGAAATTGCGAAAAACCAAGCTGAGCTTGAAAAAACAAAAGAAACGCTAGTTGCTTTATTTGATGAACAAAAAAGGCGACAAGCAGCGCTTCTTGACGCTAAAAATGAGCGCCAAGCCAGCCTAAAAAATCTAAAACAGCAGTTAAATAAAACAAAAAATTCAATTAGTTACTTAGAAGAGAACGAACAAACGCTGATCGCAACTATTAAAGAACTTGAAGAAGAAAAAACCACAAAAATTGAGCTATTGGGCCTAAATAAAAATAAAGGAAGATTAAGCTGGCCGAGTAAAGGCAAACTAACGCACAAGTTTGGCCAACGTAAGCACGGCGGAATTAACTGGAAAGGCGTGTTAATTTCTGCTGCAGAGGGCACTTCAGTAAATAGCATTCATAACGGTCAGGTGGTATTTGCAGATTGGTTAAAAGGTTACGGCTGGGTGATTGTTGTGGACCACGGTGAAGGCTTTATGAGCTTATACGGGCATGCACAAACCTTACTCAAAGATGTGGGTGATATGGTCAGAGAGGGTGAAAGCGTTGCTTTAGTTGGGCAAAGCGGTGGACAAGCCGATTCTGGTCTATACTTTGAAATACGCCACAAAGGGCGTGCTGTTAATCCCATAAAATGGTGCAGACGTATTTAATCTTAAAATAACTGCATCCTAGTAGAGGCAGTTATGATAAACACACACATTTGCCAAAAAAAAGTATCGCAAACAAAACCAATATTTTGGTTTTGTTTGCAGGTATTTTTTTTATTGGCACTTTTTGGCTTTATAAATAATGCTCATGCCAGTTCGGTCAAAGATTTAGAAAGCCAAAAAATAAATGAAATACTGTTTAATATTCATACCTACTACGTTGATGATTTAGCACTGCATAACAGTGAATACATTGAATACAACACCTCTCAATTTGAACGCTTATACTCTAAACTCGATCCCTACTCTAAATATTTAGATAAAAATGAGCTAAATGCGTTATTTGATAATACCAATGGTCGCTATACTGGCTTAGGCATTGAGGTCAAAAATATTGAGCAGAGCACCACGATTGTTAAAGTAATTAATAATTCGCCTGCTAAACAAGTCGGCCTGCGAGCTGGCGATATTATTACAGCAGTTAATAATCAGCAGATTAAAAATAGTCCTATTGATATAGTCGCGCAGCAAATTAAAGACAGCCCCAACAATAAAGTACAACTAAGTATTATCCGAAATAACAATCTAAAACCGCTCATATTTAACCTCAGCAGAAAACAAATAAAACTGGCCAGTGTAACTAAGCAACTACTTGATGCTGGTAGCGGTTATATTGCTATAAATACCTTTTCAAACCACACCTTGCATGAAGTTGCCTTACAAATAGCCGCTATGCAAAACCATTACGGCCACGCATTAAAAGGCTTAATTATTGATTTACGAGACAACCCTGGCGGGACTTTAAAAAGCGCGGTTGCTGTGGCAGATCTCTTTTTACAAGATGGTCTAATAGTAACAACCAAAGGACGTTTTTATGATTCTAATCAGTCGTTTTACGCTAAACGCGGCGATATTTTAAAAGGCGCACCTATTGTTGTACTGATTAACGAAAACTCAGCCTCTGCAGCAGAAATACTGGCTGCAGCACTAAAAGAAAATATGCGTGCAAAAATAGTGGGGAGTCAGTCATTTGGCAAAGGGTCGGTACAATCACTCATTCCATTAGGCGATGGTGATACCGCCTTAAAACTAACTACCGCACGCTACTTTACGCCATCAGGTGAATCGATTGAAGGTATTGGCGTGACCCCGAATGTGGCGATTAATCAAACAACGCTTCCACAAACAAATAAAGCCGTTATAATAAAAAATGAACAATTAGAACAAAACACCGTTTTTAGCACTGAAGATTTAGCCGATATCCAGTTAACCAAGGCAAAACAGCTACTCAACATGCACTAAATTCGGTAAATTATTTTAAACACGACAAAGATAATAAAAATTATAAAACGTGAAAACTATAAATTTAATGGTGTTAGCTGGGCTGTTTTTAGCCTTATTTGCAACATCGAGTGCTGTTAAAGCCAAGCAAATAGCCATAGTGATCGATGACATAGGTTATCATCAACGTGATTTAGAATTCCTGAGTTTACCTGGGCAGTTGTCCTATTCAATATTGCCCCACACCCCCTATTCTCAAATATTTGCAACCCTTGCTAGTCAGTCAAATAAAGAGCTCCTGTTGCATGTTCCTATGCAGGCTTTAAATGGTAAAAAACTCGGGCCTGGTGCGCTCACTTTAAATATGGATAAAGCACAACTTCAACAAACGCTCGGGAATGCGCTGGCCAGTTTACCGCAAGTTAAAGGAGTTAATAACCATATGGGCTCTGCGCTGACTCAACAAAGCCAAGCAATGAAATGGACCATGGAAGTACTCAAAAAACGCCAGCTGTATTTTCTTGATAGCCGTACAACTGAATTAAGCCAAGCTCAGAATGCAGCCAACTTTTTGGGAGTGGAAAACATTAGCCGACATGTATTTTTAGACAATATAACGACCACAGAGCAACTACAATTAAGATTAGAAGAGCTAAAATCAAAAGCAACTAAGTATCAATTTGCCATTGCAATAGCGCATCCCTATCCCGAAACCATCGATTTTTTACGCCACGCTTTGCCGCAATTAAGTGAGCAAGGATTTGAACTGGTGCCAGTATCGCAACTGGTCGAACGTAAATATGTACAAATAGCTCAGCAAGAAGCTATTTCATTAAACTGATGGGGTAAGTAAACACCCTAACCCATCAGTTAATCTAACTCACTTAAGCGCATTATATTTATAAAATAAATGTTGCTACTTTAGCATTTAAATCTGTAGCTCTGTCTTTTAATACTTCAGCTTGGCTTAAATGCGCAGTTGCTGAGGTAGTAATTTCATCGGTTACATCTTTAATGGCGACCGTATTTCTAGTAATTTCATTAGTCACTTGCGTTTGCTCTTCTGCTGCAACCGCTATTTGACCTGCCATATCAGAAATTTCATTCACTGCTAAGGTGATTTCCTCTAGTGCATGAGCTGCTGCATTAACATCATCCACACTATTGTTAGCATACCCCTTACTGCTGTCCATCAAGCTCACTGCTTTTTTGGTCGTATTTTGTAAGGTTTCTATGGTGGTGTAAATTTCTGCTGTGGAGTTTTGCGTTCTTCTTGATAGTACACGCACCTCATCGGCAACCACTGCAAAGCCACGCCCTTGTTCACCAGCACGGGCAGCCTCTATTGCGGCATTGAGTGCTAAGAGATTTGTTTGCTCAGCAATTTCTTGAATGGTAGTCAAAATACTCGATATAGCCTGAGCATGTAAGCTTAGTTCGCCAATGACGGTGGTTGTTTGGTCTATTTCACCCGCAAGTGAATTAATCGTATTTCTGGTTTTATCAACTAACAGCTTACCTTCACGGCTACTTTGCGCTGACTGCTGTGATGCCGTCGCGGTATTTTCGGCATTAGCAGCAATCTCATGGGTTGCACTTGCCATCTCTGTGACCGCAGTGGCAACCATCGCCACTTCTTGTTGCTGACGCTGCAACTCACTGACACTGTTTTGATTAGTGATTAAGCTTTTCTCTGCATCAAAATCTAAATCAGTAGCTAACTGGCGAATATGGCTTATAAGCTCATGCTGGCTACTTACAAAGCGATTAAAACTATCAGCCAGTACCCCAACTTCATCTTGTGTATCAACACTAATACGCTGGGTCAAATCACCGTTACCATCAGCAATTGTTGATAATGCTTGTGATACTCGGCTTAACGGCGCAAGCAACACACTTAATAACCATGAAATAGCCAACACGCTCAACAAAAGTGCCACACTGACTAATACGAGTTGAGTTACTAATAAACTAATTAGCGGTGCCTCTAAGGTTTCTTTATCCAATACAAATAGCAACTGCCAATCGGTATTATTTATATTTTCACCCCAAACAAGCTTCTCTCGGCCTTCATCTTTAAAATAAAGGGGAGTGAATTCACCGTTTTGACTATTAGATAAAATGAATTGGTGATTTATTTTCGAGTCAATATGCGTAATATCTGCCATTACTTTTTTAGTGTCTTTATAGGCAATCACAGTGCCATCTTGATGCATCATGATGGCATAGCCATTTGCCGGTAAAGACATAGTATTAACATCATTAACTAAAGACTCAATCGATAAATCACCCGCTACCACGCCACTTTGTGTGGTTTTAGCAATAGAAACAACCAACTGATTAAACGCAGTATCTAAATAAGGTTTGGTAATTACGGTGCCATTTTTCAGCTGTGCTTGTTTATACCATGGACGAGTGCGCGGGTCGTAGCCGGTTCGATCAATACTTGGATCAGAGTCAGTCATTTTCCCGATACTATCTCCAAAGTAAGTTAATTGAAAACCACCAGACACTTGAGCTTGCTGTAATGCGCTGAGCGTATTGCCCTCAACCTTACTCGCAACTGACTCTATGATCTGCTGACGACTAGCTAGCCAATCTTCAATACTCGCAGCTTGTTGCTTACCAGACTGACTTACATTATCAATACTGCTTTTTAACAGTAACGCTTTTTGAGAGGTGTAGCTATTCCACGATAGCAATACAATAATAACGGCTAGGGCAAGAACCACCGATAGCAAGATCTTTTTCTTTAGTGAATATGAGTTCATATTGAGTGTAAATACTCGCGTTAAATGAAATTGAAAGGCAATAAGCACAGCAATTAATAATTTAATTTAGGCTACGGTTTGAACGACAAGTCGCTCAGGTGCGCGAATATTTTCATATACCCAAATTAAAAACAAACTAAAATCATGTATTTAAATTAAAACCAAACTTATTCATTAACTTTAACTAGGGTATATTTAATTAAAAGATATACAGATGTGACTAGAGGTAAGCAAAATAAGAAAAAAGATACTTTTTGTTAACCTCTTTTTTTTAACTAAAAAAAAGCCCCGCATTTTCATGCAGGGCTTTATAACTTTTTAAGTGCGATTAACTCATCGCACTTTGTAATTTTTTCATTGCTGTTTTTTCCAGCTGGCGAACACGCTCTGCTGATACGCTGTATTTTTCAGCCAACTCTTGCAGTGTTGCTTTATCATCTGACAACCAGCGTGCGCTAACGATATCTTGAGAACGCTCATCGAGGGTTTTCAAAGCGCTAAATAATCGCGTATGCGACTGCTCTTGCCATTGTTGCTGTTCAATGTCGTCAGCTAGGTCAGCAGAACCATCCGTTAAGTATTGCACTGGTGAGTAAGTACTGGTTGGCGCATCGTCGTTATCGTCGCCTGTTAAGTCAAAGCCCATGTCTTGGCCGCTCATACGCGATTCCATTTCACGCACTTCTTTTTCACTCACACCTAGCTCGCTCGCTACTGTGCTAACTTCAGCTTGATTAAACCAGCCTAAACGTTTTTTGTTTTTACGAAGATTAAAAAACAGTTTACGTTGCGCTTTGGTTGTCGCAACTTTTACGATACGCCAGTTTTTAAGCACAAACTCATGAATTTCGGCTTTGATCCAATGAACCGCAAATGAAACCAAACGTACACCCACTGATGGGTCAAAACGTTTTACTGCCTTCATCAATCCAATGTTACCCTCTTGAATTAAATCAGCTTGTGGTAACCCGTAACCCGAGTAGCTTTTAGCTATGTGCGCTACAAAGCGCAAATGCGACATAATGAGTTGCTTTGCAGCACTAAGATCGCCTTCTTCCTGAAGTTTTTTTGCAAGTTCCTGCTCTTGCTCAACTTTAAGCATAGGAATAGTACTAACAGCTTGAAGATAGCCATCCATACTTGCGCTTTGTTGCCCAACTGTAAGTGCCATTGCGTATAAATCTTTACTCATTTTTCACCTCGGTGATAAACATTTGAAACCATCTTAGCACTCTTTTAGTAAGAGTGCTAACTTGAATTTAAAACTTTTTTGAATCATAAATCAAGTGGTTTTTTTAGTGTTAAGTCAGTCTACACTAGGCGACTGAATAACCTATGAATTGGTTTAGCCAAAGCAAAGATTAATCTTTTTGCTTTGGCTTTTTTATAATTTTAAACTTAAAACATGACAGTTTTAAGAATTATATTAGGGCCCTAAACCTTATCGGGTTCTATTTCTGAGATGTAACGGTTAACCGATAAGTAAGAACCAATAAAGCCTAAGCTAGTGGCCAACAATACCAACGCGCCAAATTCATTAAGGCTAAGCCCTATTAGCGTAAAGCTGGTTTGATATACCCCTGCAACACTGCTTACCGCAGCAGATAGCCACCACATCATTAATGCTACGCAAATAAAAGCAAACAATCCGCCAATCACGCCATACCAAATGCCAGTCCATAAAAAGGGGGCATGAATAAAGGTATTAGTTGCCCCTACGAGCTTCATTACCTGTATTTCTTCTTTTTTATCCATAATAGATAAACGAATTGTGTTGCCTATAATAAGCGTCACTGAGGTAAGTAATAGTAGCGCAATAGTGATTACACTCTCTTTTAACAAACTGAGTAATGCATTTAAACGTTCAAGCCAAGCAATATCAAGCTTACCAAAATCAACTTCGCGTTCACCTTCAAGTTTTTTAAGCAATAGCTTAGCCGCATTAGGTTGGCTATGTCGCTGGGTTGGTGTAACTAAAACCACATTCGGTAATGGGTTACTATCTAGGTATTCTAAAGCCTGACCAAACCCAGACATTTCTTTGAATTCATCCAAAGCCTCAGTGCGAGAAATAAAAGTCACACTTTGTATTTCAGGATATAGCGCTAAGCGTTTAACTAAAGTTTGCGTTTCTTGCTCACTCATATCCTCTTTTACAAACAAGGATATTTCGCTGGCTTGCTCAAAACCACTGCTCACTTGCTGCACATTTTTAACCACTAAGTATAACGTTGCGGGCAAGGTTAAACTCAAACCCAGTACAGCAATGGTCATCATAGAGGCTAATGGCGTGCGCCACATTTCTCCAAGACTGTACACACCTTGGCGAAAAATATTAATAATGAAAAAGTAACCGCCAGAGAATACGGATTTTTTTTGTTTATCATTACTATTTTGACGGCTTTTGAACAGTAAACTCATAATACACCCTCAGCCAGTGGATCTTGACTCATCCGCCCATCATGAAGCGTTAAGCTACGATACTTCATTCGTGATACTAACCCCAAGTCATGGGTGGCAATTAAAACCGTGGTGCCATGCTTATTAAAATCTTCGAACAGGCGTAATATTTCCATCGATAACTCAGGATCAAGGTTACCGGTAGGTTCATCAGCTAATAGTATAGGAGGAGAATTAACAATGGCTCGTGCAATCCCTACACGTTGCTGCTCACCGCCAGAGAGTGTGGAGGGATGACAGCGTACTTTATCTAACAAGCCCACTTTATCGAGCGCGCCATGCACACGCTTGGCAATTTGCTTGTGGTGAGTCCCTTCAATAATTAAGGGCAAAGCAACGTTATCGAACACCGTGTATCGTTCTAATAGACGATGATTTTGAAAAATAATACCAATGTCGCGGCGTGCATACGGAATTTGTCGTGAATTTAACTTATTTAAATCCACGCCATTGATAAACACATTGCCCGCAGAGGGGCGTTCCATCAAGCTAATAAGCTTTAAAAGTGTACTTTTACCGGCACCACTGTGGCCCGTTAAAAAAGCCAGTTCGCCTGGTTTTATATGAAAACTCACTTTTTCAAGCGCGCGATGCCCACCGGCATAGGTTTTACTTACTTGCTGAAAATTTATCATTTTTTATTATGCCAACCTCATTAAACGTCCTAACGCAATTGGTATTCCTTGCAATTAAAAAGGGAGCAGGCTCCCTTTTGGTAAATTAAACGTCGTCCTCATCTTGGCTAAATAGCGCGTCAATAAAGTCATCGCTCTTGAAGGTGCGTAAATCATCAATACTCTCACCTACACCAATATAACGAATAGGAATATTAAACTTATCAGCAACGGCAAAAATAACCCCGCCTTTAGCGGTGCCATCAAGCTTTGATAGTGTGATACCCGTTAGACCTACACATTGGTTAAATAAGTTTACTTGGCTAATAGCATTTTGGCCTGTGCCAGCATCAATTGTCAGCATCACTTCATGCGGTGCATCTGGGTCTACTTTTTTCATCACACGGGCTATTTTTTCAAGCTCTTGCATTAAGTTATCTTTATTTTGCAAGCGCCCTGCTGTATCGGCAATTAACACATCAACATTACGCGCTTTAGCGGCTTGAAAGGCATCAAATACCACTGAGGCGCTATCAGCACCAGTGTGCTGAGCTATAACAGGAATACTATTACGCTCACCCCAAACTTGAAGCTGCTCTACTGCTGCGGCTCTAAATGTATCACCGGCAGCAAGCATTACCGATTTACCTTGGTTTTGAAATTGTTTCGCCATTTTACCAATGGTGGTGGTTTTACCTACGCCGTTCACACCTACCATAAGGATAACGAAAGGTTTTTTGTCTGCTGGTATTTCTAAAGGCTGCTCTGCTGTTTTCAGCATAGTTGCCATTTCTTGCTTCATTAATTCATAAAGCGCATCACCATCTTTAAGCTGCTTGCGATCAGCGGCGTCGGTCAGGCTATCGATTAGCTTCATGGTGGTATCAACACCAAGATCGGCAGTGAGTAACTGAGTCTCTAATTCTTCAAATAACTCATCGTCAATTTTTTTACCGCTGAAAATTGAGGCAAAGCCAGAACCAATATTAACGCGTGTTTTCAGTAAGCCTTTTTTGAGGCGAGAGAAAAAACCTTCTTTTTTAGGTTTTTCCGCTTTTATAGCTTCTTCCTTTGCAAGCTCTGCGGTCAGTCGCTCTTGCTCTAGGCGTTCAGACTCCTCTTCAGCAGCCAGACGCTCTTGTTCTAAACGCTCGTTCTCAGCTTGCTCTGCTGCAATACGCTGTTGTTCTAAACGTTCGTTCTCAGCTTGTTCTGCTGCAATGCGCTGTTGTTCTAAACGCTCATTTTCAGCTTGCTCTGCTGCAATGCGCTG
Source organism: Pseudoalteromonas sp. 23_GOM-1509m (assembly GCF_000518425.1). NCBI lineage: Bacteria > Pseudomonadati > Pseudomonadota > Gammaproteobacteria > Alteromonadales > Pseudoalteromonadaceae > Pseudoalteromonas > Pseudoalteromonas sp. 23_GOM-1509m. The sequence goes on along the minus strand of NZ_JADO01000008.1, from coordinate 125,989 downwards.
TTGTTCTAAACGCTCGTTCTCAGCTTGCTCTGCTGCAATGCGATGTTGTTCTAAACGCTCATTTTCAGCTTGCTCTGCTGCAATCCGCTGTTGTTCTAAACGCTCGTTCTCAGCTTGTTCTGCTGCAATGCGCTGTTGTTCTAAACGCTCGTTCTCAGCTTGCTCTGCTGCAATGCGCTGTTGTTCTAAACGCTCGTTCTCAGCTTGCTCTGCTGCAATACGCTGTTGTTCTAAACGCTCGTTCTCAGCTTTTTCTGCTGCAATGCGCTCTTGCTCTAACTGCATTTGCGCTTCTTGTTCTGCTAAACGTTTGGCTTGCTCTTGTCTTTGTTGCTCTGCATCTGCCTGCTGTTTAGCTAATAGCTCTGCATTAGCGTGTTCAATCGCTTGTTTTTCTTCTGCCGCTGCGCGCTGTGCTTGCGCCTGTTTCTCTTGCTCTAAACGCTCGGCCTCTACTTCAGCTTGTAAACGCTCTGCCGCAGCTTGCTCTGCAGCTAAACGTTCTTGCTCGGCTTTTTCTGCTTGCTCTTGTGCTAAACGAGCTTGTTCAGCTGCAATTCGGGCTTGTTCTATACGCTCGGCTTCTGCTTCAGCTTGTAAGCGCTCTGCCTCAGCTTGCTCTGCAGCTAAACGCTCTTGTTCGGCTTTTTCTGCCTGCTCTTTTGCGAATGCTTGTTGTTTATCAGCTTCTGCTTGTTTTTTATCTGACTTGCCAAAACCGAGCCACGACATGAATTTACTTTTTTTTGCCATACTTGCTAATAACCACTTATAAAAATCTGATAAACTAACGATAATGATAGCGTGCTTTTAAGTCTAAATAATTGCTTTTAGCAACACGTTATCCTCGAGGGTGCATAATAGTAACACTTTTAGCGCAGTTGAAAAATGACACGCCGTGATATGATTGCAATATTATCTGAGCTAGATCATAGATACCAATTTTTAGTGAGTTAAATGAGAAAAAAAACCACACAAAATAACACCACTCATAAATCAGCTGATGGGGTTATTAGAATCATTAGCGGCCAATTTCGCGGTCGAAAACTGCCAGTAAAAGATGTTCAAGGTCTGCGTCCTACAACCGACCGAATTAAAGAAACGGTGTTTAATTGGTTGATGCACGATACCCGCGATGCGCACACTCTCGATTGCTTTGCCGGTTCCGGTGGATTGGGATTTGAAGCATTGTCGCGCTTTGCAAAACACACCACATTCATAGAGCTTGATTCACAAGCAGCAAAACAATTAGAGCAAAACATTGCGACGCTTGATGCACAAAACGCGCAAGTCGTTAATACCAATACACTGACGTTTTTAGAGAGAAAAAACACCAGTGACACATTTAATTTGGTTTTTATTGACCCGCCATTTCGCAAAAATTTAGCTCAATCATGCTGTGATTTATTGGAAAATAATCAATGGCTCGACCCCGAAGCATTGATATATGTTGAAGTAGAAACTGAGCTAACCTCGTTTAAAGCACCAAATAACTGGTTGTTAATTAAAGAGAAAAAGGCAGGTCAGGTTTTTTGTAGGCTGTACCAACGCCATATAAATTAACACTGTTTTAGCTGCTGTGTTTCTGTTAATATTATCCTTTACATGTGGTGTTGCTTCGGATTACAATACCGCACCATTTTTGAACCACTTGATCAATGTTTGATCAACTTGAGCAACGCTCATAATTTAGGTAGGTGAATTTTTAATGCCAGTAATTAAAGTAAGAGAGAACGAACCGTTTGACGTAGCACTTCGTCGCTTCAAGCGTTCATGTGAAAAAGCAGGTATCCTTTCAGAAGTTCGTCGTCGCGAGCACTATGAAAAACCAACAGCTGAGCGTAAGCGTAAAAAAGCAGCTGCTGTTAAACGTCACATGAAAAAACTTTCTCGTGATAACGCTCGTCGCGTTAAATTATACTAATATATTAGGTCTTGTATAAATGAGCCTTTTAATAACGCTAAAAGATGCGCAAAAAGATGCGATGAGAGCCAAAGACAAACAACGTCTTAACCCTATTCGTATGGTACTTGCTGCAATCAAGCAACGTGAAATTGACGAGCAAATAACACTAGACGACGCAGGTATTACCTCCGTTATAGTGAAGCTTGTTAAACAACGTCGCGACTCTTACACTCAGTACAAAGATGCTGGGCGTGATGATTTAGCTGATATTGAAGCCAATGAAATTACAGCACTTGAAGCTTTTTTACCTCAACAATTGAGTGAAGAAGAAATTATTGCTCTCATTGACGCGGCTATTGCTGATACTAACGCAGCAGGTATGCAAGACATGGGTAAAGTAATGGGTATAATCAAAAGCAAAGCCGAAGGTCGTGCCGATATGGGCAAAATCTCAGGTTTAATTAAGCAACGATTAACTGCCTAATACCCCCACATACATTTAGTATGATTGAAGTAAACCGAGCCTTGAGCTCGGTTTCTTCGTTTAGATATTTAGTACTTCAAAAAATTATGCATTTGTGTTCAAATCTTTGCGTATTATAATTCGTTTTCATCACTTTTCTATTTATCTTAGGGCTGTACTTTAAACAATGGCTGGAAAGATCCCACGCAACTTTATCGATGATTTATTGGCACGAACCGATATTGTCGACCTGATTGACTCAAAGGTAGGGTTGAAAAAAGCGGGCAAAGACTATCAAGCTTGCTGTCCTTTTCATAATGAGAAGTCGCCTTCATTTACTGTATCGCAAGATAAACAGTTTTATCATTGCTTTGGCTGTGGCGCTAACGGCAATGCTATTTCTTTTGTAATGGAGTATGACAAACTCGAGTTTGTTGATGCAATTGAAGAACTAGCCAGTTTACTTAACCTTGATGTTCCTCGCGAACAAGGGAGCAGTAATGGACCAGAGCGCACAGCGGCACAAAAACGTTCAGACTATGATCTAATGCTGCATGCAGCACGCTTTTATCAACATCAGTTAAAACATCACAGTAACTCTGAAGCGGTAATCGATTACGTTAAAGGTCGCGGCTTAAGCGGTGCAACCGTTAAAAAGTTTATGATAGGTTATGCGCCCAGCGAATGGGAAGGGCTCTGCCAACAACTTGGGCGAAACCAAGAACAAAAAGAACAATTAGTTGAGCTTAAACTCGCATCTGAGAAAACCCCAGGCAAACAGTTCGACTTTTTCCGTGATCGCTTAATGTTTCCAATTCGTGATAAACGCGGCCGCGTTATTGCTTTTGGTGGGCGAGTAATGCAAGCCGATCAAGGGCCTAAATATTTAAACTCTCCGGAGACGCGCATATTTCATAAGGGCTTTGAACTCTATGGCCTTTATGAAGCTAAACAAGCACACAAGAAGCTTGACCATGTACTGATTGTTGAAGGTTACATGGACGTAGTAGCGCTGGCAGAACAAGGTATTGAATATGCCGTAGCAGCCCTTGGTACAGCGACAACCAGCGAGCACATGCACACTTTATTTAGAACCACAGATAAAGTTATTTGTTGTTACGATGGTGACCGTGCAGGTAAAGATGCTGCGTGGCGCGCACTCGAAAATGCGTTGCCTTACTTAAACGATGGCAAAGCACTGCATTTTGTATTTTTACCCGATGGTGAAGACCCTGATTCACTCGTACAACAAGAAGGTAAAGCAGCTTTTGAGCAACGCCTTGAAAACGCAGATGACTTCACTAAAGTGCTGTTTAATAAACTAAGTAAAGAGATTGATTTAACACTAGATTCCGGTAAGGCTAAGTTACTCAGTGCGGCACTGCCCCTGATTGAAAAGATCCCAAGTGAGTTTTACCAAGAAAATATTCTAGAGCAACTTGGGCGATTGATTGGCCGTACCCGTGAGCAACTCAATAATCACTTAAAAACGCCAAAACAGCAGCAAGCAATTGAACGAAAATTTAAAATTACACCCATGCGCCAAGCAATAGGGATTTTAATTCAGCACCCTAACTTGGCTAAAAGTGTGCCCTATTTACCCGATTTAGCTCAAATGAATATTGCGGGTATTGGCTTATTATTGCGACTACAACATCAAGCATTACAAAAAGATGGCATTACCACCGCACAAATTCTTGAATCATTTCGGGGCACCGATGACTACGAGCCATTAACTAAGTTAGCGACATGGCAACATCAAATAAATGAAGAGCGTTTAGAGACTGTTTTTCAAAATACTTTCAAATTTATTGAAGATCAGTGTTTAAATTATCGACTAGAGACCCTATTAATAAAAGACAAGACACAGGGCCTAAATAGCGACGAACGACTAGAATGTCATTTACTAATGACAGCGTTAAAAGCAACGAACAGCTAGTCAGATTTGATTTAGGCTGTTATACTGTGCTATTCACTGCGTCACATTATTCTGGTTAGCCTTTGAGCAAACTCCATGATGGCGCCTGTTGTATCAACTTATCAGAGTGGAAGAAACAATCTCTATGGATCCAACTCCTCAGTCACAATTAAAACTTCTGATTCAAAAAGGTAAAGAGCAAGGTTACTTAACTTTTGCAGAAGTTAATGATCACCTTCCACAAGATATTATCGACTCAGATCAAGTAGAAGATATCATTAGCATGATTAATGACATGGGTATCAAGGTTAGCGAAAACGCGCCTGATGCCGATGAATTAATGATGCAAGAAACCACGACAGACGAAGACGCAGCGGAAGCTGCCGCTGCAGCCCTTGCTACTGTAGAAAAAGAAATTGGCCGTACAACTGACCCTGTTCGCATGTATATGCGTGAAATGGGTACTGTTGAACTTCTTACCCGTGAAGGCGAAATTGTTATCGCTAAGCGTATTGAAGAAGGCATTAACCAAGTTCAAATTTCGGTTGCTGAATACCCTGAAGCGATCACTTACCTACTTGAACAGTGGGATAAGTTTGAAGCAGAAGAGATGCGTCTTAGCGATATTATCTCTGGCTTTTTCGATCCTGATGCAGAAGAAGCACCACCTATTGCTGCCACCAACATTGGTTCTGAATTAAGTGAAAAACAGCTTGATGATAGCGACGATGATGACGATGACAGCGATGATGAAGACGAAGAAGAAGTAGATACAGGTCCAGATCCTGAAGAAGCGCGCATCCATTTCGAAAATTTACGTGATTTATACACCAAAGCACGTGAAACATTCGATAAGAAAGGTCGCTCTCATCCAGAGTCTCAAGCCGCTATTTTAGAAATCGGTGAGCTGTTCAGAACCTTTAAACTCGTACCTAAACAGTTTGATCGCATGGTTAATAACATGCGTGAAATGATGGACAGAGTTCGCGTTCAAGAACGTCTTATCATGAAGCATGCAGTTCAAGTTTCAAAGCTGCCAAAGAAAACCTTTGTTAAGCATTTTGCAAACAACGAAACTGACACAGCATGGCTTGATATTGAAATTGCAGCAAACGAAAAGCATTCAGCTAAACTTGAAGAAGTGAAGCCTGAAATACTTCGTTGTATTAGCAAACTTACTTCAATGGAAGAAAGCACTGGCTTAAGCATTGAACGTATTAAAGATATAAACCGTCGCATGAGTATTGGTGAAGCGAAAGCGCGCCGTGCTAAAAAAGAGATGGTAGAAGCAAACTTACGTCTTGTAATTTCAATCGCTAAAAAATACACCAACCGTGGTTTACAGTTCTTAGATTTAATCCAAGAAGGTAACATTGGTCTGATGAAAGCGGTTGATAAGTTTGAATACCGTCGTGGTTATAAGTTTTCAACTTATGCTACGTGGTGGATCCGTCAAGCAATTACGCGCTCTATTGCTGACCAAGCAAGAACAATCCGTATTCCAGTACATATGATTGAAACGATCAATAAATTGAACCGTATTTCACGTCAAATGTTACAAGAAATGGGTCGTGAGCCAAATCCAGAAGAATTAGCTGAACGCATGATGATGCCTGAGGATAAAATCCGTAAGGTACTTAAGATTGCAAAAGAGCCAATTTCAATGGAAACACCTATTGGTGATGATGAAGATTCGCACTTAGGCGACTTCATCGAAGATACCACTATTGATTCGCCAATCGATTCGGCAACAATGGAGTCTCTTCGTGGCGCAACTAACGACGTGCTTGCTGGCTTAACAGCCCGTGAAGCGAAAGTACTACGTATGCGTTTTGGTATTGATATGAATACCGACCACACGTTAGAAGAAGTAGGTAAACAGTTTGACGTAACACGTGAACGTATTCGTCAAATTGAGGCGAAGGCACTGCGTAAATTACGTCACCCTTCTCGCTCTGATTTACTGAAAAGCTTTTTAGACGCTAAATAATCTAGCGTTACATTATAAGTTAATTTAAAAGGCCGCTGTAGCGGCCTTTTTTCTATTTCAAGGAAATAAACATGGCTTGGATCCAAATCCGTATCAATGCCAATGCTGCAACCGCTGATGCAGTAAGTGACCTATTAATGGAAGCAGGCAGTGCTTCTGTTACTTTTATTGATGCTAAAGACACGCCTATCTATGAGCCTAAAATTGGCACTGTTGTATTTTGGGCTGACACCACAGTAATTGGCTTGTTCGAAGCTAATCACGATATGAACGCAGTGGTTGCGTTATTAAAACGCCATGATGAGCTAAAAGACAATTTAGTTTACAAAATTGAGCAACTCGAAGATAAAGACTGGGAACGTGAGTGGATGGATAATTTTCACCCTATTCAATTTGGCGAAAAACTCTGGATTTGTCCTAGCTGGCGCGACATTCCAGACCCAGACGCAGTCAATGTACTACTTGATCCAGGTCTTGCTTTTGGTACTGGCACACACGCCACCACGGCACTGTGTTTAAAATGGTTAGAAAGCCAAGACTTAACTGGTAAAACCGTGGTCGATTTTGGCTGTGGCTCAGGCATATTAGGCATTGCAGCAATAAAATTGGGTGCTGAGCGCATGATAGGGATAGACATTGACCCACAAGCGCTGGAAGCAAGCCTAGATAACGCTAATCGCAATGGTGTTGCTGACAAGCTTGAAGTGTACCTGCCAGAAAATCAACCTGAGTTTACTGCTGACATTGTAGTGGCAAATATTTTAGCGCAACCACTGCGTGAGCTTCATAGTGTTATTTTAGGCTTATTAAAGCCAGGCGGTAAAATTGCGATGTCGGGAATTTTAGAAGAACAAGCACAATCGGTTGCTGACATATACGCGCCCTTTATTGAGCTCGATGAAATTGCCATTGAAGGCGATTGGACCCGAGTAAGTGGCATTAAAAAAGCGTAATAGTGCGTTATTAAAAAATTTAGAGTATTAACTCAAAAGTCGTATCTAAAGCCTGTATTTAACAGGCTTTACTATTTTTTTACATAATAAAAAATAAAGATTTTTTATTATAAAAGTAACAGCCGTTCAAAATTCACACAAATAAACCGCTTCGTCATACGGTTATCAAATGTCAATACGAAAAGAGCAAAAAAAAGTCACTTTTGTTCAATTTATAGCCTTTGATTTTTGCGTAAAAAGCCGTAAACTTAGCGCCCCTTGAAAAGAGGCCTATTGAATATCGTGCGTATCGGTTCATACCAACTTGAGAATAATGTCATTGTCGCGCCTATGGCGGGCATAACGGACAGACCATTTAGACAGCTATGTCGTCGTTTAGGCGCTGGCCTTGCTGTGTCTGAAATGCTGTCGTCTAATCCGGAGGTTTGGAAAACCGAAAAGTCGATGAACCGAATGGATCATTCTGGTGAGTCGGGTATACGTGCGGTGCAAATTGCAGGAGCAGACCCTGAGCTTATGGCACAGGCCGCACAATTCAATGTTGCAAACGGTGCACAGATCATAGATATCAATATGGGGTGCCCAGCAAAAAAAGTGAACAAGAAACTTGCAGGCTCAGCCTTATTACAGTTTCCAGAACTCGTGGAAGAGATTATTGATGCCGTAGTAAACGCGGTTGATATACCTGTGACACTTAAAATCCGTACCGGATGGGATCAGGACAACCGTAATGGTGTAGAGATTGCAAGAATAGCTGAACGTTATGGCATTGCATCACTGGCTGTACATGGGCGCACGCGCGCATGTATGTATAAAGGTGATGCTGAGTACGCCACAATTAGGGATATAAAACGTTCAGTGTCGATACCTGTCGTTGCTAATGGTGATATTACATCACCTGAAAAAGCAAAGCAGGTTTTGGACTATACGGGTGCAGATGCCATTATGATTGGTCGAGCCGCCCAAGGTCGCCCTTGGATATTTAGGGAGATAGACCACTATTTGCGAACTGGTGAACATATGCAGCCACCTGCTATTGCAGAGGTGCGCAGTATTTTAATGGAGCATTTAACCAACCTCCATGTGTTTTACGGTGAGCCAATGGGAGCACGAATCGCTCGCAAACATGTATCTTGGTATTTGCAAACCCATGACAGTGACGGTCAGTTTAGGCGAGTATTTAATGCGCTCGACAATTCAGAGGCACAGGTCGTCGCATTAGAGCAATACTTTAAAACACTAGCAGCTAACTAAGAAAGAAAGAGACTTTATAATGTTCGAACAAAACGTGACTTCTCCATTTATCACTAACCCTCATGTTCAGTCACACGAGAAACCGCAGCCATTGCGTGATGCAGTGAAAAAAGCTGTTCACCACTACTTAAAGCAGCTTAACGGTCAAGATGTGCAAGACGTTTACGACCTTGTTCTTTCTGAGCTAGAAGCGCCATTGCTTGAAGAAGTAATGACTTACACACGTGGCAATCAAACTCGTGCGGCAATTTTACTAGGTATCAACCGTGGTACTTTACGTAAAAAGCTTAAAAAATACGGTATGAACTAATACCAGCTATATTGAAACCGTAATCATTCTAACGAGCTAAATATGCCCCTAACTGCGTTAAAAATTTTTTATGTAGAATAACTACACAGCAAAATTTTTGCCTTGTTATTGACTTATTTCTCTGTCGTTATAATTGCTTACTAATCCAATACAGCTGGTATAAAGTATTTTGAGTAAAAAGCACCTTAGGGTGCTTTTTTTATTTGTAAAATTTATTAACGAAATTGCAAAATGCTCACGCTTTATGGGTCGTTATAAGTCGTTTTTTGAGTCGTAATCAGTTAAAATACGCGCTTCTAAGCTAGCTCATTAACTGAGGAAATCAAACTACAATGGATACACATCGTCCTATACGTCGCGCACTTTTGAGTGTGTCAGACAAAACCGGTATTGTTGAATTTGCCCGTGCACTAGAAGCACAAGGTGTTGAAATACTTTCAACTGGCGGCACGTGTAAACTACTTGCTGACAATGCAATTAAAGTAACTGAAGTATCAGATCACACCGGTCACCCTGAGATCATGGATGGTCGCGTAAAAACCCTACATCCAAAAATTCATGGCGGCATTCTTGCTCGTCGTGGCCAAGATGAAGACGTAATGGCAGATAACAATATTTCTGCTATCGACATCGTTGTAGTTAACTTATACCCCTTTGCGAATACTGTCGCTCAAGAAAACTGCAGCCTTGAAGATGCTATTGAAAACATCGATATTGGTGGCCCAACCATGGTACGTGCGGCAGCTAAAAATCACAAAGATGTGACGATTGTTGTTAACGCAAGCGACTACGACCGTGTTATTAGCGAAATGCAAAATAACAACGGCTCAACAACCTACAAAACACGCTTTGACTTAGCTATTGCAGCGTATGAGCATACAGCGCAGTACGATGGCATGATTGCTAACTACTTCGGTAAGATGGTTCCTGATTACACAGAGGAAGCCGCTATCGATACTAAGTTCCCGCGTACTATCAATATGCAATTCACTAAAAAGCAAGATATGCGCTACGGTGAAAATTCGCATCAAGATGCCGCGTTTTATGTTGAAAACGACATCACTGAAGCGTCAGTGGCAACAGCCACTCAACTGCAAGGTAAAGCATTATCGTTTAACAATATTGCCGACACCGATGCTGCACTTGAGTGTGTAAAAGAATTTGATGTACCTGCGTGCGTAATTGTAAAACACGCTAACCCATGTGGTGTTTCAATTGGTGATAATATCTTAGAAGCGTACGAGCGCGCCTTTAAAACAGACCCAACGTCAGCATTTGGCGGCATTATTGCTTTTAACCAAGAACTTGATGCTAAGACTGCACAAGCGATTGTTGAACGTCAATTTGTTGAAGTTATTATTGCACCAAGCGTAAGTGCAGAAGCCGCTCAAATAGTATCAGCTAAACAAAACGTGCGTTTATTAGAGTGTGGTGAATTCTCAGCTAAAGGCACAGGTCACGACATTAAGCGTGTAAATGGCGGTGTACTTATTCAAGACCGTGATTTAGGCATGGTAACGCAAGGCGACTTAACGGTTGTCTCTAAGCGCCAACCTTCTGAGCAAGAGCTTAAAGATTTATTATTCTGCTGGAAAGTGGCTAAATTTGTTAAATCAAACGCCATTGTTTATGCCCGCGACGGTATGACTATAGGTGTAGGTGCGGGCCAAATGAGTCGCGTTTACTCAGCTAAAATTGCCGGTATTAAAGCCGCTGATGAAAGCCTTGAAGTAAAAGGCTCAGTGATGGCATCAGATGCATTCTTCCCATTCCGCGATGGTATTGATGCAGCTGCAGAGGCTGGCATTACTGCTGTTATCCAACCAGGTGGTTCAATGCGCGATGAAGAAGTGATTGCTGCCGCTGACGAAGCTGGAATGGCAATGGTGTTTACCGGTATGCGCCACTTCCGTCATTAATCGCATAAAGAGCTAACGGGTTCAGTTAGCTCTTTTTGTTTGCACCAAATTCACGTATTCTGCTTATTCTATAACCATGACTAACAATTATAATGTGAAGGATTAGACGATGAAATTTGCACTAAAATCTCTACTGGTTGCCACACTGTCATTAAGCTCAACAATGGCGTTGGCACATAACCATGGCCACGACTCAGCATTAACAAATGCAGTTAAAGCAAGCGAGCGTAGCAGTGAGCGCGATCAATACCGCAACCCTGTAGAAACACTCGAATTTTTTGGCTTTAAACCATCTATGACCGTGGTAGAAATTGCCCCAGGTGGTGGTTGGTACAGTGAAATTTTAGCGCCAGCGCTGAAAGAGCAAGGCACCTATTATGCTGCGCACTTCCCTGCTGATTCATCGGTTGGTTATTACCAACGTTCTCTTGCTGGCTTTAAGGCTAAAATCGCTGAAGATGCCCGCTTTAGTCACGTTAAACTCACTGAGTTTGCCCCATCTACACATTTAGATATTGCTCCTGCGGCTAGCGCCGATATGGTACTGACTTTTCGTAATGTTCATAACTGGTACATGAGCAAAGATAAAGAAGCTGCAAGCAATGCGTTTAAGTCTTTTTACAAAGCACTTAAACCAGGCGGCACTTTAGGTGTGGTTGAACACCGCCTACCAGAAGAGCAAGATGATGAGATGCAAAAATCATCAGGTTATATGAAGCAAAGTGTGGTTATTGCACTTGCTGAACAAGCTGGTTTTGAACTTGAAGCAAAAAGCGATATTAATGCAAACCCTCTTGATACAGCCGATCACCCTAAAGGGGTATGGACCCTTCCACCGAGCCTTAGACTTGGCGAGCAAGATGCCGCTAAATATAAAGCCATAGGTGAAAGCGACCGTATGACGCTGAAATTTAAAAAACCGCTTTAAATAGGATATTCGCCATGAATGTATTAGTCATTGGCAGCGGCGGCCGCGAACACGCACTTGCGTTTAAGGCCGCTCAAAATACAAAAGTTAACACTGTTTATGTTGCTCCAGGTAATGCGGGCACAGCTCTTGAGCCAAAACTTGAGAACGTAGCAATTAACGTTGAAGACCTTGATGGACTGCTAAGCTTTGCACAACAAAATAATGTTGAGCTAACCATTGTTGGCCCTGAAGTACCGCTAGTATTAGGGGTTGTTGATAAGTTCCGTGAACACGGCTTAGCTATTTTTGGCCCAACCGCCGGTGCTGCCCAGCTTGAAGGGTCTAAATCGTTCACTAAAGACTTTTTAGCACGCCATGCTATTCCAACCGCTGATTACCAAACGTTTGAACAAATCGACCCTGCGCTTGCCTATTTAAAAGAAAAAGGCGCACCGATTGTTATTAAAGCCGATGGTTTAGCGGCTGGTAAAGGCGTGATTGTTGCTATGGACGAACGCGAGGCTGAAGAGGCTATTCGCGATATGCTTGCGGGTAATGCCTTTGGTGACGCCGGTAGCCGTGTGGTCATTGAAGAGTTTTTAGAAGGTGAAGAAGCGTCGTTTATTGTCATGGTTGATGGTAAAAACGTACTGCCGTTTGCAACCAGCCAAGACCATAAACGCGCTTACAATGGCGATCAAGGCCCTAACACCGGTGGTATGGGTGCATACTCACCAGCGCCTGTAGTAACCGATGAAATTCATCAGCGCATTATGAACGAAGTGATCTACCCAACGGTAGAAGGTATGGCTAGCGAAGGCCATCCGTACACTGGCTTTTTATATGCAGGCTTAATGATAGATGAGACAGGTACACCAAAGGTTATTGAATATAACTGTCGTTTTGGCGACCCTGAAACACAACCTATGATGCTACGCTTACAATCAGACTTAGTTGAACTGATTGAAGCTGCTAACCGTGTAGAGCTTGATAAAACCACCATTGAGTTTGATTCACGCGCTGCAGTAGGTGTTGTTTTAGCCGCTAAAGGCTACCCAGATAGCTACCCGAAAGGCGATGCTATTAGTGGCTTGAAAGTAACTTACCCTGAAGGCGAAAAAGTCTTCCATGCAGGGACTAAGCAAGACGGCGATAACGTAGTGACTGCCGGTGGTCGTGTACTGTGTGCTACTGCACTGGGTAATACAGTTACACAAGCGCAGCAGCGTGCCTATAAACTGGTTGATGAAATCAACTGGGATGGCATGGAATACCGTACTGACATTGCTTATCGCGCAATTGCTCGTGAACAATCATAACGATTGATAACTAACGAGTAAATTTTATAAAAGCGCAGATTATCTGCGCTTTTTACTGCTACACTATAAAAAAAAGTAATCTGGACATAGATTAATATTGGAATTTAAAACCTTGCGCTACCATGCGGTGGCAGTTGTAATACTTATTTTTATCTTTTTTATTATCAGCACATTGGCAATAAACTTTGTGATGCCATCACGCTATACCATAGATAAAATAACCCCTGTTTACCTCGATCATGCTTATTACATAGACAAAAGCAAAACACAAAGTTTTGCAGAAGTAATGACCAAGCAGGCGCTATTTACACAGCAAGAATTTAACGATATACCTTGGAGCTTTGAACAGCAAAATTATTGGTTACGCCTCGATTTAGAAAACAAAAGCAGCCAACAAGAAGATGTGGTTGCCCACTTTGATAACCCGATGGTAGATCATCTCACCATATATAGGCTCAATAGTAACAACCAACTACTCGACACTTATAAGCTTGGCGATAAAGAGCCACGTCTTACTTTATTTAAGTACAGCGTGCCCCACATTCGCTTTAACCTCGATGGCCAATCTACACAACGACTAATTATAAAAATAGATACCGTGGGGATCAGTAAAACCCCAATTCACTTATATCGCCATAATGTATTTGTTGACTTAGTTCGCTCACAAACAGGCATTTGGGGAATTTTCGCGGGTGTCTTATTAATGGCCTCACTATATAACCTATTACTCTATTTTGGCATTAAAGACCGCGTGTACTTAGTTTATATTGGCTACATTATTAGTGCTATAGCATTAATGGGCACCGTTCTGGGGTTTGGTTTTTATTTATGGCCGCTAGAATGGCAGTTGTTTATTCACGAAAAAATAATTGTCGTTAATTACACTATTGCGTTTTTCACTCTCGCTTTTTGCACCATGTTTTTGCGATATCATAAAGACCGTTGCTGGCGTTATAAATTAAGTGTTGGTTTACTCTGGCTAATGCTAGTGCTCGGTACATTAAGCTTTTTTATTCCCGAAAATATAGCTGCCCCCATATTTTTTGTAATTTTGGGATTACTTTATATCGTCTGCTTTATTTTAATTTATAACAAATTAAAAAGTGGCTTTAGATGGGCTAAGTTTTACGTATTTTCATGGGTGCCATTGATTATTGGTGCAGCCATTCAGCCTTTAGAGCTTACAGGCGTTATCACTTATAGCTTTTCAATACGTCATGCTTTTTTAATGGCCATTTTGTGTGAAATTGTCCTCATGGCCATGGCACTTGCCGATCGGGTTCGTTATCAGCGTGAACGCGCTTTATATCATGCCACGCATACCCAGCAAACAAAACTGCTCAATAGCGCAAAGTTAAAGTATGCCTTTATGGCACTCAAAGCCCAGCAACGTTCCACCACTTTATGTTTGGTTAAAATACGTCATTTTAACTCGCTAAATACCATTATTACGCCCTCCCAAGGATATGAATTAATTAAGCATGTTGCGCACGAATTAGAATGCCAATTGAGCTTTGAGAGAGAATTTTTTAACTTAAGTAGTGGCATTAATCAACCCGCTAAAATTGCTGATTTAGGTAGCGGTGTTTTTGCCTGTATCTCGACTAAAAACCAAAGCCCACACACGCTCGAAGAGTTATTAAAAAGGGTAGTAAATAAGTTACCAAAAACCTATCAAATCAAAGGGCTAGACTTACAACTCAATTACAGCGTGGGGATTAGTGCCTTTGGTAAACGTGATGACTTTGAATTTTGGTTGAAACGAGGCTACTTGGCATTACATAACGCTAAACATAGTCTAAGTAAGGTAAGCTCATCATCTGCGAACAGCAGTTTAGCTATGGACGTTGCGCTTGCTGCTAAGCTTCAACAAGCGATAAGAACGGATCAGCTCGCTCTATTTTATCAGCCACAAGTTAGTTTAAAAGATAACAGTGTCAATGGTGCCGAAGCTCTACTACGCTGGCCTAATACTGAGTTTAAAAACATTTCCATAGAAAAACTAATTCTACTTGCCGAACACACCGGTATTATTAATGAATTAACACTTTGGGTGATAGAGCAAGCTTGCAAAGACATTGCAAAACTGGCAAATGAGGGCGTAACTGAACATAGTATTAGCGTTAATTTAAGTGCAAAAAACCTAGCCATTGCCAATTTAACCGAAAAAGTAGAAAACCTTTTAATAAAGTATCAGGTTGCCCCTCATTTATTGAAGTTTGAGCTGACTGAATCAGCGTTTGTCGAAAATCAAGATGCGTTAGTCACCTTAGTTGGTGAACTTGCCACACTGGGCGTTAAGGTCGTGTTAGACGATTTTGGTACTGGTTATTCATCGCTTAGCTACTTAGTTAACTATCACTTTAGTGAACTTAAAGTAGATAAGTCGTTTGTGTTTGATTTAACCGATAACCGGGCTCATCAGGTCATTGTGCAAACAGCCATAGATATGGCACATAACTTGGGCCTTACTATCACGATTGAGGGCGTAGAAACTCAAGAAGTTCACCAGCTGCTCAACACTATGAAAGCCGACCGTACCCAAGGCTACTTGTACGCAAAAGCACTCTCTTATGATAATTATTTAGACTTCTTGAACAGCCAATACCGTCTAAAAATGTTAAGCTCCCCTTTTTAACATCTTTGGGGCCAAGTAAAGATGCAAGGTACACTGCGTAAATTAAAGTCGAGCTTAACAGAACCCGTTCAATATCATTTACCTGTAGGTGATGAACTGGTTGATTTAAATGCTTTAATAGGTAAACAATTGACTCTCACTTTTAGTGGCACAATTTTGTGTTCTAACTGTGGTAAAAAAACAAAAAAAAGCTATTCTCAAGGGCACTGCTTTGTATGTATGCGCAAGCTTGCAAGTTGCGACATGTGTATCATGAAACCTGAAACCTGCCATTACGATCAAGGCACCTGCCGCGAGCCACAGTGGGGTGAAGAAAACTGCATGATCCCGCATTATGTGTATCTAGCTAATACATCAGGGTTAAAAGTAGGCATTACTCGCCACACCCAAATACCTACCCGTTGGATTGACCAAGGGGCAACCCAAGCATTACCTATTTTTAAAGTACAAACTCGTTTACAGTCGGGCTTAGTGGAAGTGGCGCTCGCGCAGTTTATTGCTGATAAAACCAATTGGCGCAATATGCTCAAAGGACAAAACGACGTTCTTGATTTAAAAGCAGCGGCTGCTGAGCTTATTCCACAAATTAGCGAAAAACTAACCGAGCTGAGTGAGTTATTTGGCGCAACCGCTATTGAACAGCTTGATCAAGACGTTGTGAATCTTGATTTTCCTGTAAGCGAATATCCAAGCAAAATCAGCTCATTTAACTTCGATAAAAACCCCGTTGTTAGCGGTATTTTACAAGGCATTAAAGGCCAATATTTAATTTTTGATAACGGCGTTATTAATATTCGTAAGTTCACCTCTTATGAAGTGAGTGTAGACTCAGAATAACCTTTTGCTGCTTGGTTATAAAATGCTATCCACTGCTGCTGCGTTAATGGATGGCAATAATAATAGCCCTGAATAACATTGCAGCCTATTTCGACTAAGTGTGCCTCTTGCGAGGCATGCTCAACGCCCTCAGCAACCACATCCAATCCTAAACTTGTCGCCATGGCTATAATGGCCGCCACAATTTGGCTATTGCCATACTCATCAGGAATCTTAGCAATAAAGCTCGCATCAATTTTTAATGTATTAAACGGTAATTTGGTTAAATAACTGAGTGCAGAATACCCCGTACCAAAATCATCCAGCGCAATATGCACGCCCAGCGCTTTGAGCTGTTGTAGTTGCTCTTTTGCCTGTGAAAACGAGCTAATAAAGCTGCTTTCGGTCAGCTCAATTTCAAGTAAGCTGCCAGGTAATTGGTAACGAGTAAGCATAGCTTTAATATTATCAGCCAACTTACCTTGGCTTAAATGACACGCAGAGACATTAATCGCTAAACGTCCGGCATCAATCCCCTGCGCTTGCCAAAGGGTTAACTCTTTACCTGCTTGGTTTATAACCCATAAATCTAAACGCACCACTAAACCTAGCTCTTCAGCAAGCGGAATAAACTGCGCCGGTGAAATAGTCCCTAAATCGGGATCGCACCACCGCAACAGTGCTTCAGCTCCCATAATCACCCCTGTTTTTAAACATTTTTTAGGCTGAAAATAAAGCTCAAACTCATCATTTTCGAGTGCATGCTGAAAGCGGCTCATCATCGCTAAGCGCTCTAAAGATCGGGCATTCATTGACGGTTGAAACAACTGAAACGAATTACGCCCCACATCTTTTGAGCGATACATGGCAATATCAGCATGCTTTAATAATGTTTCACTGTCTAAGCCATCATCAGGGTAAACAGCCGCCCCTATGGACGCAGTAACACCAACCTCAAAGCCTTCAAGCTTAAACGGTGTATTTAAGTGATTTAAAATACTCTCAGCAAGGGTGATAGCACCTTCTACATTATTTATTTCGCATAATACAACAAACTCATCTCCCCCTAATCGCGCCAGCGTATCACCCTCATTTAAGCTATTGATGATACGCTCTGATACTAATTTTAATAAGGTATCACCGGCATTGTGACCTAAGCTATCGTTGACCTCTTTAAAACGGTCAAGGTCAATAAACATTACCGCTAACATTTGTTTATCTCTGTGTGCTGAGGCGAGTGCCATAGAGAGCCTATCGTTAAATAAACGCCGATTAGGCAAGCCAGTTAGCTCATCAAAATACGCTAACTGCACCACTTTTTCTTCTGCGCTTTTTCGCTCAGTTATGTCACTAAAAATAGCGGCGTAAATCACTTCACTATGACTTGGCTCTTTTATTTCTATAATACTGAGCCACTCAATATAAATATCACCACACTTTTTACGATTATGAATTTCCCCCTGCCATACCCCTGTTTTGGTCAGTGAATCCCACATTTTTATATAAAAGTTTTTATCATGACGCCCTGAACTCAACATATTAGGCCGCTTACCTATCACCTCATATTCTTTATAACCGGTTAGATGAGTAAATGCAGGGTTTACTTGCATAATCACTCCATTCGAGTCGGTGATCATGATGCCATCTAGGGAGGAGTCGATAATTTTATTGGCTAAAAATAAATTACGCTGTGAGTGCTGCAGTGCAATATCACGCTGCTGAAGTACTTTTTCAAGCTCACAGCAATACGCCGTTTCAATTTCATTAATTAAGTTTTCAAGCGATAATACACCGTTAATTTGATTATTTTCGCTTACTACTAAATGTCGAATGTTACTTTCAGACATCAACCTGTAAGCATCAAAAAGGCTGTCTTGGGGGCTTATCTGATAAAGGGGGCGACTGGCTAAATCCCAACAAACCAGATGATTGTGCTGCTCGGTGATGAGCTTTAGTAAGTCGCGCTGGGTAATAATGCCATGAACATTTTCATCCTCATTAAACACCAAAATCACTTTCTCTGCATATTCACGCATCATGCTCACCGCGTCATTGATTGCCAATGAACTCGGTACTATCCGTATGTTTTTATTATATTGATCATTAATAGGTCTAAATTGTAAGTAATGCTCTAGCCCTTGATTGTTTACAATATCTGTAATGCTGATCACGCCGCTGGGAATGTCATTTGTATCAGTGACTAACAAATGCCTTACACCCTGCTTATTAAACACCATGGCCGTCTCGGTTAATAATTGTTGGCTGGGCACACTTAGTACAGGGCTCGACATAACGCTTTCAATCGCTAACTGCCTAAGTGAGTGATTAGAAAAGTTAAGTGTTAAACAATCGGTTTCAGTCCATACGCCTATTATTTGTTGCTGTTGTTTTACAAAAATAGCGCTAACATTGTGCGCTCGCATTAGTTTCACCGCTTCAATTAAAGGGGTATCCTTAGCGCAGGCGATCACCTTATTGGTAAAAACATCGCATACTTTTTGATAGCGGCTAGTGTGAGGCATTGCTTCTACTTCCAAAATTAAACCAATTAATGATTATAAATTATTCAGTAAAAAAACAATTTGATTTAGGACAATAGATGAGCATCAGTTACCCACAAATTATTATTTATAATAATGAAATTGAGCTAATAGAGCACGCCAATGATTTACATGACTTTATTTACACTATGGAAGCAAGTGAACAGCAAAAAGTCATTATTTTAGATAAGGTTAGTGGCTATCAAAGCTTAAGCGGCCATTCGCTCACGGCGCTCAGTGCAAGCCAATTAGCAGAGCTAGTAAAAGAATATTTAGCAAAAGAAGGGCAATGCTGCTTAAGTAAAATAGAGCAGCTAACTCCAGATCAGGCATTCAGGTTACTCGCCGAAATCAACTAGCGCTTTAACGTGTGCAATCGCGCTGCGCCCGAGGGCCGACAGTGAGTACCCTCCCTCTAAATAAGAAATAATACCTAAACAATGATGCTGTTGGCTAAATTGCGCTAACTGCTCAGTAAGCCATATATAATCACTTTCAACAAACTTAAGACTGGCCATGTCATCTTCTAAATGTGCGTCAAATCCCGCGCTTATAAAAAGTAGCTCAGGCTTAAATTCTGTTAATTTTGGTAGCCATTGTTGCTCATAAAGTGCTTTTAAATCAGCACCATCACTAGCTATCGGTAAAGGTGAATTTACCAGTGTGGCGTTATTTTTAATGGCGGTATTAGGATAAAATGGATATTGAAATAACGAGCACAGCAACACATTTTCATCATCCATAAAAATATCTTGAGTCCCATTGCCATGGTGTACGTCAAAATCAACAATGGCAATGCGCTTTACCCCTTTGCTTTGTGCATATTTAACCGCAATCGCAAGGTTATTAAACACACAAAAACCAGAAGAGCTATCTCGGTTAGCGTGATGCCCTGGCGGGCGTACTGAACAAAACGCAGCGTCTAACTTACCCTCTAAAATCTCATCAACAGCGAGTAACCCTGCTCCGACTGCACGCTCAATGGCCTTTAAAGAGTCGGGGCATAACCACGTATCTCCATCAAGATCGCTGAGCCCTTCGTTTGGGATCATGTCTTCTACATGCTTAATATGCTGCTCACTGTGCGCCAATAAATAATGTTCGCGCAGTGCTTTAGGGGCTTGTTTTTGCTCTATAGCCACATCCAGTCCACTAGCAAGTAAACGGTCATTAATCGCATCTAAACGCTCAGGGCATTCTGGATGATCTTCTATCATTTTATGTTTACGACAGTGAGGATGAGAAATAATCGCAGTGCGCATAGCTAACTCCAAAAATAAGTTGCTCATCAAGTATAACAAAGCCACCTTGTGGTGGCTTTGCGACTTTGGTTGATACTAAACAACTCTTTAACCAAAGTTATGGTTATTTAGCTTTTAAGTCGAGGTTTCTAAAATCAAAGCTAAAGTCGGTTACCTGCGCTGAAACTGCATTCATTTTCGCCGATTCCACGCGGTTATCGGCGCTCATAGAAAAGCGAATAAAGGCATCTGCCTCTAATAACTTTTCATCCCACTTCACAATAAAAGTATTACCTGTGTAATGCTTTAGCTCACCTTTAAGGCGTTTTGTATGGGTAAAATCAATGCGTAATTTACCATCTAGTTCTTCAACGATTACATCGCCATACCAATCATCATGTAATGTACCGGTGTAGTTTATATTAGGCAATTGCGGTTGAGTGTCTGTTGGCGCTTTTGGAGCGGCGTTAGCATAGGCTTTTTCTTTCCCTGCAAAATGCTTTTTAGCTAACTCTTCAACCCAATCTTTATCTTCAAGCTCGAGTACATCTTCAAGTACTTCATGAGTCACTGCCGATAATGCAGAAAATGCTTGTTGGTTGCTTAATATCACAATCCCCACGTTTTTTTCTGGTAATAAAGTCACCTGCGATACCATACCTAAAATGCCGCCACCATGTGCCAGCTTTTTAACGCCGTGGTAATCTTCTATACTCCAACCTAAACCGTAGCCTCTAAATTGTTGATGATACGCTTCATAGGCACTTTTAGATGCCATTGACGTAATATGTGGATGCCACATTTGTGCTTGCTGCTTTTCACTAAATAACTGCTCGCCATTAGGCATTTTGCCACCAGCAAGTTGAGTACGTAGCCATTGGCTCATATCATTTACGCTTGATGCAATGGCGCCTGCCCCTCGAAAGTCTTCAAGGTAATTAACAAAAAAAGGATGCAATTTGCCATCCATTGGGATGTGTCCAATCGCCCAGTTTTTGTTATTTTTTGCGATACGCGAAAAGCCAGCGCGCGAGTTAGTCATATTTAGCGGCTGTAAAATGTTTTTTTCAATGTAGTCGTTCCAGCTCATCCCCGATACACGCGCAACAACTTCACCAGCGGTAACAAACATTAGGTTGTTGTAAGCATATTGGCTACGAAAACTGCTCGCAGGTTTTAAATATTTCAGCCCAGATAAAATATCGACTACCGATTTATCTGTACTTGGCCAAATCATTAAATCGCCTTGACCAAGCCCTAAACCGCTACGATGACTAAGTAGATCGCGTATGCGCATTTCACGAGTAACGTAAGGGTCGTACAATCTAAACTCAGGAAGATGGTCAATTACGCGGTCATCCCAGCTTAACTTGCCTTCATCCACCAGCTTAGCCAATGCTGCACTGGTAAATGCCTTGGTATTTGAAGCAATACCAAATAAAGTGTCTTTATTCACCTTGCTATTCGTATCAAGGTTGGCAACACCAAAGCCTTTAGCGAATACAACTTTGTCATTTTCAACAATGGCAACGGCCATTCCGGGTACATCAAAACGTGTCATTGAGGCGTTGATCACCTCTGAAATTTTATCGGTATCAACCGCTGCAGAGCTCGTAAACGCCCAGCCAGCCAATAATGCGGCTGTGGCTAATTTTTTTAGTTTCATAGTGTTACCTTAGGTTATTATTTTTGTTTAGTCTTGATGAACCGCAAATTCTATTTCGGCGCGCGCTTTATTAGTATCTTGCTTACTCGGGTAAGCTAAAATGCGTTGACTGTAGTGTTCGGGTACGCCCGCCTCAAGTGCGCCGCGGTATACATGCTGCACGTACCAATCATAAGGTAGCAGTGTGTCGTCATGTGTGTTTGCTATGTAGCAGTGTACATTAATGTCATCGTCATCTAGAAGGCTCACGGTTAAATCAACACAGTCGTAATTAGGGCCTTCAATTTTATCTAAGATCTCTTTTTCGGCTTCATTAAGCTGATACACCACCCCATATACCACAGCATCGGGTTCATTGGTGGGCACAATAGTGCATTTACCTGAACCATCTGAAAAGGCCATATTAAAGGTTAACTTATAGCCCTTTAAAAGTGCCGTACCCACACGTTTTGCATTAGGTAAACGTGCCAATAAACGATTAGATGACATATTAGAGCCAAACGAAAAATTATATAACGCCATACTATTCCTTCTTTAAATAACAACTCGCACAGCCAGTGCGATTAAAATAATGCCAATGCCGCGGTCGAACCAATAACCACTTTGCTGAAAAAAATCACGTACACGCGCTTTTGATAACAATAGCGATAAAATAGAAAACCAAGCCCACGTAGCAAGCGCCATATAAACGCCATATCCCATTTGTACTATTACCGGCGTAGTTGGGCTAATCACTAAGGTAAACAACGACATAAAAAACAGTGTTGCCTTAGGGTTAAGTGCATTGGTAAAAAAGCCACGTCGAAACGCACGCCATGATGACTCAGCTGCAAGGCTGGGTTTTGCAGTCGGTTCTGATGAGGTATTTGTAGGTTTAGCAGCGCGCAGTGCCTGCACGCCTAAATACGCTAAATACGCGCCCGCTATATATTTAAGCGCCATAAACAACGCAGGTGATTGAGTTAACACCAGCGCAACTCCCAATACACAATAGGCTATGTGTAATAAAATAGCCGCACCAACACCTGCACTTGTCCATAAGGCATTGCGCCTGCCGTGTTGTACACTTTGTTTAAGGACTACCGCAAAGTCGGGCCCAGGGCTTGCTACCGCAAAAAAATGAGCCACCGCAATTAATAAAAATTCATCGATATAGTTCATACTTAACTGGCTTGCTCTGGCGAAAAAGCCAATAATAATGGGTTAGCCGATTGATTAACCAAGGCTTTTATTTCTTTTTGCGCTTTTTTAAATTGGCCTCGTAAATGCGGTTTTAAATGTTTTTTAGAGTGTTTATCTTGCTTAAAGTAGCTCACTAACGCATGCATAAATACGGTATGCGTTTCACTGAGCGCCGCTTCGCGATTTGCATACGGGTTATAACATGAGCCACAGCCACCTTTAAACTGGTACACGGTATTGCTCATCATTACCCCAAAGCCTAAAAAACACGCTAAAGCATCAGTAGCTTGTGGTAAGTACTCTTTACCACCTGGGGGCAAAACCCCTACGTGATGAATTAATATGGTGGCAAGCGTACCGGCAAAACTCGCCACTAAGTCTTGCGGTTGATTAATTTGATTGGGATTAAACGACACATTAATAGTATGACTGGCTGGTACTATTAAATGGCAATCATCGCCACGTAAACGCTGACTAAATTCAAAGTGTGGAAACACCTGTGGTTGTAATTGTTGCGGTGCAACCAAGGTTACTGGCCATTCATTCATACCAGCGTATTGCTTAACACGCGCAAACACTTTGCTGGCCATTTCCTCAATACTTGAAACCGAGTCAGGAAAAAACTCAACCGTTGGCAAAATAACTTGGCTGTGTTTGGTAAAAAAATCCAAATCAAAGTTTTCTGCTGCCCATATAAAGGTATCAACCAGCCATTGTTGTTCTTGTTCTGCCAATAAGGGCTTTGATTTAAATAGAGTTAACATAAACTACTCTTGCCCCTTCGCCCATTGCCATGCTTGTGTATTGTATAAAGGCACCGTAGAGAGCGCATGATGATGACTGCCCGTAGACTCTTTCGTTGAGTATGATAAATATAATAATGTATGGGTTTTAGCATCATAAATACGGCGCACTTTTAATGACTTAAACAAAATACTCTTAGATGATTTAAACACGACTTCACCGGATTTACTGCGGTCGATAGACTGTAATTGGTCTGGCGTTATTGGCCCAGTTTGACGACAGGCAATCGACATATCTGATGGGTCTGAAAAATCTAAATTCGCCTCAATATGGCTAATATGACAGGTTACACCGGTCACTAGCGGGTCTTGCTGTGAATTAACCACCACATCTTTAGTGGTAAATAGCCCAAGACTCACTGAGGCAACATCATCAGAACACCCTGCAAGCCCTGCTAAGCATACAATTAAACCACCCATTTTGAGATACTTCATAGCAAGTCCTTCGTTCATATTAAAAATTAAGTTACGCCTTATACTAAACGCTTTCACCGCGATAAAACAAATTTTATCCACCAACTCAATACTGTAATGGTTTAAAGGGTATTTCGCAGCAAGATACACAATAAAAAAGGCACGCCCGAGGGAGTGCCTTTGCAAACAAATACAGCTAAAGGTTATTAAAAGCTATATTGTGCACCTAGATAAACATAACGACCGGCACCGCCGCCGTAGCCACTATAAAAGTTACCACGACCACTTGGGTAAAATGCCCCTTTGTCGTCAAATACATTGTTAATACCGCCAAATACACGTAAGTCACTTTTATCAGTCAGTACCAGAGTGTAAGACGCTGATAAACTATGCTTTAAAAATGAGCCATAATCTTGATACGCAAGTGGCTCTGGGTTTGCAATACAACCGGCATCGCCCGCAGCACAGCGCTCATCGTTTGCAGCAACATACTCAAGGTAGTCTTTCTCATCTTCTTGGCTTGCTTTAAACGCGCCTACGTAATTTGTACGCCAGCGGATACGTAAATCATCCATTTTCCATACAATCGACATAGCGGCTTTATCTTTTGAGCGCCCATAACCTGCATACTGTGAAGTAACACTGTTACCATCTAAGCCTTCATAGGTTTGCGAGTTTTCAATAATGTGATTGTAATCAAGCTTAAATGACAAGTTGCCATAGCTGCCGATGTCATATTTGTAAGTTGCAACGACATCGTAACCGCGCGCAGTTAACTCATCCAAGTTATATTCACGCTGTAGAATTTTTACAATGTTACCTTCGTCGTTACGGGTAATATCGTTACAGTATTCGTTATCACTGCCCCAAGCAGCCTCTGAGTCATAACATTCGCGCATGATGTTTTCGTTGCT
Source organism: Pseudoalteromonas sp. 23_GOM-1509m (assembly GCF_000518425.1). NCBI lineage: Bacteria > Pseudomonadati > Pseudomonadota > Gammaproteobacteria > Alteromonadales > Pseudoalteromonadaceae > Pseudoalteromonas > Pseudoalteromonas sp. 23_GOM-1509m. The sequence continues at coordinate 100,833 of NZ_JADO01000008.1, read as the reverse complement.
TATTTCATCAATTGCATCAACAATAGCAATATCGTAGTAATCCACCGCTAAGTTAAAGCCATCTAAAAACTCAGGAGATACAGTAATACCAAAGGTATAGGTATCGGCTGTTTCTTCTTTTAAGTTTGGATTACCTGTATTTGGCGAGTAGTTATTGTCTTCACTTTCAAATTCAAAGTTAGGATCATCAGCTAGCTTTTGTGCCAAGGTTGGCTCTAAACGACAGTTATCGTGTCCTGGGTTTGTTGATGTTGCTGTTAGACCATCACAAATATCATCAAATGAATCAAAATCGCCGCGAGGGGGTGATAATAATTCCGTGATAGTCGGCGCACGCTGTGCACGTGCATAATTGGCACGTAACATGTACCCATCAATTGGTTGCCATAAAAGGCCTAGCTTATAACTGGCGACAGTGCTGATATTATCAATGCTGTAATTTGCTAAACGCAGCGACGTTTCTGCCGACAAACTTTTAGCAAATGGCGCATCTTTAAGTAGTGGCACCGCAAGTTCAGCAAATGCCTCATACACTTCTACTTCACCGTAAAAAGAAGGCACAACGTTAAACGTAATACCGCCCGCTTTCATATCATCACTGGTATCTAGGCTTTGTGAATCTTTACGATACTCTGCACCAAATACTGCAGACACATTACCTGCTGGTAATTCGTATAGGTCACCAGTGATATAACCCATTACCGTATATTGCTGAATCTCAGTATCAATAATCGGGTTAGTACGGATCCAATCAGCCATTTCAGGGGTAATAGACCCTTCACCAAATAGATTAAGCGGGACACATCCTTGCGCTCGCGCTTCGGCGTCTTTACATTGAATAGTGCCATCGGCTAGCTTTTCAGCTTGCAGTGCTTGATTGACACGTACCGTATTTAACTCGTTACTACGGATTTGATGTTGTTTAAATTGCCCGTATCCAGCAGAGATATCCCAATCCCATGTATCATCAAACATCATACCCTGTAGGCCTGCCCAAGTTCGGATGGTCGTACGGTCGTTATCAGTGCTGATATTACCTACTTCACCAAAACGACGATCCCAATAAATACGGTCTTTGTATGGGTTGCTGTCAATAATTTCTTGTGGCACGTATGGGTTATCAATAGGAATGTAACCGGGCGCAATATCATCGATAGGGTCGCCAGTCACTGGGTCGTAGCGAGGTACGTAAGCCCCTTCGTATTCATCTTCTGGTGACTTATCGTTGAACGAGCCACTCTTACTATATTGAATTTGGAAGTAACTCATAATGTCGTCTGTTACATCATAATCTACTTTTATCGCGGTCGAAAAGTTATCGCTAGGTACATCAAGCATGACGTATTGTGACGAATTTATACCATAAATTTCTTCATTACCTTTCCAGTCATCACGCAGCGTTTGCCCGTCGTACCAAAACTGGGTATCGTTTCGGCTGCTTTCTAAAAATACACCGCCTAAGGTACCATCGCTTTTGCTTGCCCAATCAGCTTGTGTAATACCACTCATACACTGATAACCATCAGCAGTGTACATTTGATTACACATTAACTCATCATCATAACTATGCGCCGCTTCTATTTTTGCGCGGTCACGGTCGTAAAAGGTCATGCCAAAATCACGATCCCAGTTTGAGCTGACAAATACATAACCGCGATCATCAGCAAATGACGTTCCGTAGTTTAAATCAAGCGTAAACTCGCGACCGCCACCATCTGTTGTTTCACCGCCACGGGCTTGAAATTCAAAGCCTTCTTTTTTTGACTGGGTAATAATATTCACTACACCGGCTACCGCATCAGCTCCATAAGTGGCCGACGCACCACCACTTATAATTTCAACGCGCTCCACCATGCCACTTGGAATAGTATTTAAACTCACATAGTTACCACCATAACTATTTGATACCACACGGCGGCCATCAATAAGCGTTAGCGTTCTATTAGCGCCTAAGTCGCGAAGCTGCACCGTTAATAAACCGGTACCCGAAATACTTGATTGGCTGGTTGTATTACCAATACTTTCGCTCAGTGCAGGCATGTTATCGATTAATACATCTGAAAGGTTGCCTAGGCCTGTATCCTGAATCGACGCTCTATCCATGGTTACCAGCGGGGTCGTTACAGAAAAACTATCACGCTTTAAACGCGAACCCGTTACGGTTATTTTTTCTGGTGCTTCTTGTACCACTTCTTCGCTTGCTTTAGCGGTTGATTGACGAGCAATAGCCTCGTCATTTGCTATTGCATGTCCAGATAAACTGGCTGTTATAGCCAGTGCTAAAGCGCATTTTTTTGTTGATATATTACTCACAAACTTCCCTTATTATTTATTATTCCATTAGTACAAATCGTTTTTGATTAACTTTTTAGTTATTAAATTTGTTTTGTACCAATTGGTTTATTTTACTAATAACATGTTGTAAGTAATCGTGAATAAAAGCACAATGAGAGGTGTCTCGTTTATATCCCTATTTTATATCTATTTAATATCTATTTATTTATAATCATACACTTAAGGTTTTCGTGTTAGAATGATGTAAAATCGAATGTTAACCAACTATCGCTTTATTTTGCATTAAACACTGCCTAGTAACGTACTTAATCAAGAGGTTTAAATACACAAACTATGAATACTCAACAGACATTTTCAATTGGAAAATGCCAAATATCGGTGTTTGAAAATAAGCTGTTTTGTGCTGATAAAACCTGTGTATTACAACCTAAATTTATAGAACTACTTGTTTACTTGGTAGAATGTTACCCAAACGCAGTAACGCGTGAGCAACTAATAGAGAATGTGTGGGGTGGTAATCAATATGTGGGCGAAAAAGCACTGACAAATGCCATATGGCATCTTCGTAAAAGCTTTAAAGAACTCGACCCCGACAATACCTATATAGAAACACTGCGTAAAACGGGTTACCGCTTAGTACAAAAACCAACAACGCCAGAGCCTGTTAATAGCATTAACAATATGCCGCTTCGCTCTAGGTATATTTACGCTAGCGTACTTGCTATTGTTATATTATTAGGTAGCTATTGGGGTTATAGCGCCCTTTTTGAAAACGCAAAGCAGCCACTTGCTCAATCGCAACAAGCAGCGCGTTTGTACGATTACATTGAAACAATTACCACCAGCCCAGGAAGAGAGTTGTTTCCGGCTATTTCTAATGACAGTCATTTTTTAGCGTATTCGTGGCGCCGCCCAGGACACAAAGCTAATTTATACTTACGTGATTTACATTTATCCGAACAAGCTGCAATAGCTCTTACCGACACCTCATTCATTGAGGGCAGAGCGGTATTTAGTCATGATTTAACGTTTATTTATTATTACCGCCGTAAAGCTGCTCAAGGCTGTGAAGTAATTCAGCAAAATATCGCCTCGGGCAATATCACTGTTATAGGGCTGTGCGGAAGTAAAACCAGTACCGATATAGACATTAATGCCACAGGCACTAAGCTGGTTTATATTAGTGAAGATGAAAAAAATAATGATTTTACCCAGCTTAACCTTGTCGATTTAACCTCATCGCCATACTCAGTTACTCAAGTCCCTTGTACGTCAGCATGCCAATATACCGATGAGTCGGTTGTGTTTTCACCAGATGCGACACAGCTGGTGGTATCGCGTAATTTACCAACGGGTTTTGAAGAACTATTTTTAATCGACATAAAAACAGCTCATGCTAAGCAATTAACTTCAGGTTTTGTTGATATGAGAGGCGTTGATTGGCATCCCAATAAGCCACAACTCGTCTTTTCGGGTGTTAAAAAAGGCAAGCGCCAAGGTTATTTTTATAACCTCAAAACACAACAAATGATCAATGCGCACATTGATGGCTTAAGTTACCCAGAATATGCACATGATGGCAGTTTGTATTTTCATCAATGGAATATCGACTCTGCATTAATGCGTGTAGAAACCAGTAATGCGGTTGCAAGTTCCCCTTTTCCGGTATTATCAAGCGACTTTAATACGCGCTTTCCTGATTACAGTAAAGCCAGAAAAAAGTTAGTTTTTGTATCTAACGAATCGGGCTCAATGGAATTATGGACTGCAAATCAAGACGGCACCTCACGAAAACAGCTTACTAATCTCAGTGCAAATATTTACAACCCGGTGTGGTCACCTGATGGTAATTACATTGCCTTTGTTGCTTCTCATCTTGGTGAGCATGCGCTATACCTTTATGACTTTAACACCCAATCAAGTCAGTCATTACCCACAGGCTTTAGTTACCATGGAAAACCGAGTTGGGCTGCAGATAGTAAAAGCCTATTGGTAGCGAATGATCAACACGTTTATCGCTTCGACTTAAAGGGAAATAAACTCGCAAAGGCCATAGATTCACCAACACTATACGCTTATGAAAACAAGCAAGGCGCTTTAATTTTTGCCAACCAAGCAACTAATCAACTATGGATAAAAGACCCAGATAGCCAAACTGAGCAACCACTTGTTAGCGAAATTAATTTATCGAATCATAATTCGTGGTATTTTTTTGAAGGCGACACCTTAGCGCAATCGCGTATTTACTATTTTAATGTAAAACAAGGTGATTACCGTTTGAGTTATTACGACTTCTCAACCAACAGCCATCATGACGTAATACGCCTTCCCGAACGCGCATTTAGTCGCACCTCTGGCTTAACCTATATTACAAATACCAACTGGCTTGTGTACTCTTCGTATAAGTCACCACAAATTGACATAAAACGTATAAACCAAAAATATTTGCCATAATAAATCTAAAATTAAACACGCTACAGGTCTTGTAATTGCTTAAATGAGTTTATTGCTAAAAATATGTTCAAGCCACATTTTTAAAAATTAAGCGTTATGGGGTTAGCGTGTACAAACCCGTTTGGTATAATTAAATAAACCAATCTAAAGAGGATACGTTAAATGCCACACATTATTATTGAACACTCAGAAGATCTGCCTTTACTACCTCAAGTTCTTGTGGAAAAAATCCATACAACAACGTTTGAAAGTGGCTTATTTGATTTAGAAACAATAAAGACTCGCGCTATTGCTTATCAGCATTATCAGTTAGGTGTGGGTAAAGAAGGGTTTATTCATATTGCGGTGCATATTATGGCTGGGCGTTCCATTGAGCAAAAGCAACTACTAAGTGAGCAATTACTAGCCTGCTTGCAAACGTATTGCAGAGCCTCTGACAGTTTAAGCGTAAATATTTACGAAATGGATCACGAGATTTACCGTAAAAACTAACCGCCATTACAACATCATAGTTATAGGCGAGAACTCTATAACTATGATGGTTTCCTCGCTCAACTGATTTTTTAATTAAATCGTGTTTAAAGCGTAAACTTACCCAGTAAATCCCTTAAAATATTCGATTCTTTATTTAAACCGTTACAAAGCTGCTCTGACTTTTTCATATTTTCTTTGGTTTGCTCTGCCGAATCGGAAATCATCACAATATTTTGGCTAATTTCTGAGGTTGCTAGTGTTTGCTCTCGCGTTGCAGTAGCCACTGAGTTGTTTAACTCGCTTAGTAGTACAATTTCCTGTGAAATACCATTTAATGTATGGCCGGTTTCTTTTAAGCGCTCGGCATTTTCTAGGGTGTTTTTGCTGCCCAATTCAATCGCTGTTACCGTGCTTGAAGCTTTAGCATTTAACGAATCAATCATCTCATTAATTTGCTCCGTAGACTCCGCGGTACGTTGCGCAAGCGTTCTTACTTCGTCAGCAACTACCGCAAAGCCACGGCCCTGCTCACCCGCTCTAGCAGCCTCAATAGCCGCATTTAACGCCAATAAATTAGTTTGCTCGGAAATCCCTTTAATTACATCCAATACATGAGAAATTGATTTAATCTCTGTCGAAAGCTCTAACACCGAGGCCACAGAGTTGGCCATTGACGCTTCTAGTTGTTCCATTTGTTTAATCGTGCTTTGCACAAACTCAACCCCTTTGTGCGTCGTTTCTTCGGTTTTAGTAGCAATATCTGCTGCATTACTGGCACTACCAGAAATATCCTGAACCGTAACCTCCATCTCATTAACGGCTGCCGCCACCGTTTGCGTACTCGATGATTGCACTTCAGCTAAATTTGCCGCACCTTGCACTTGCTCAAGCACATCTTGGGAAATACCTTTAACATGAATTGCCGACTCAGAAACCTGTTTGAACATATAATGTAACTGCTCTAAAAACAGATTAAACTTAACCGCTAAGTCTGAAATTTCATTATTATCATCAGTAGGGAGTCGTGCCGTTAAATCACCATCTTTTTCCGTTAATGCATTCACCGCTGCAGTAATGTTTTCGATTGGCCTAAATATTTGCCCTACTAACACGCGTGCTAACGCTAAACCTACAAGCGCAATAATTACACCAAAAATGATATTAGTATTAATAGCACTATTAATTGCGCCATATAATTGCTCTTGGGGAATTTCAGCGACTAGATGCCAACCTAATGAATTTACTGGCGTACTTGAGACAACATAGTCATCACCATCAATTACTTTACTTTGAATTGCCCCATTTTTAATCGGCGCCAAGTCAACAGATTGCCCAATTTTAGTTTTATTACCATGCAACATAATCTCGCCACTACCAGAGACCAAATAAACAATGCCGCCCTCTCCTATTCTATATTCACTTATGAGATCCACCATAGAATCGAGCGAACGGCCTATTCCGGCAATTCCTTGTCGTTGCCCATCAAGCTCAATGGCATAATTAATAAATACCATCACCTCAGAGCTGCCTTTATCTATGTCGAGTGCTACTTCAAATAGTCTATCCGATGCTAAAAAAGCATCAAACCAAGTATCACTACTGTCTATTTGCCTAGAAATACCTTCATCGGTGTAATAATTGCGGGAGTTTTTAGAAATAATGTATGCGTTACTGGCTTGGTTTTTATTTTTTATATGTTTGAGGTAATCAATGAATTTACCTCGGCTTTGCGCATCTTCATTATTATTCATCCATTGTTGCACAAATAAGTTTTGCGCTATTTCTTTGCCAACAATAATAGGAGTCGATAACTCTAATTCGATTTGGCTTTTCACTTCACTAAGCGCTGTTGGTAAATCTACTTTGGCTAGTTTGTCTTCTGTATTTGAGCGAATACTATTTGAAAATATTAGAGTAGATATTGCTAAAGGAGCAACAACAGCCAAAATAAGGCTGAGGTATACTTTTCGTTTTAATAACATAGAGCACCTAAGGGGTAACAAAGCGGTATTTTATATACTGCACACAATTAACAGTAGCGACATTAAAGGTCATAAAATAAATATTTTTATAATAAAATCTCATAACACTTTAATAGTAGATTCAACTGTGTTTATTGCAATGTATTCAATAAAATTAATAAAAAAATCAGTGCGCTGATAAAAATACAATAGAAGTAATAGAAATGAAGTTTTATAAACTAGGAAGGTGAATTTCTATTTACTTGGAAAGCGTGTAAAAGTGGTGGCCCCTCCCAGACTCGAACTGGGGACCTAACGATTATGAGTCGTGTGCTCTAACCAACTGAGCTAAGGGGCCATCTTTGTATAACTGTAAGCAGTTAATTTTTGAAGCGTTTAGCCACAGAGCGACTAAAGCGGGTTGCAGTATAAAAAGTTTTTAGGGGCTTGTCACTAGCAAAAAGCTTTATTTTAACAATCAAGGGGCTAACTGCTCAAATAGTAGGCTTTGAGGTTTTGTTAGTGATGAGTTTTGTAAAACAAATCCATTTATTAATAGCAGCCTGAGTAACTAATAAACATACCTTTGGGAGCACTTAGCAACTCAGTATTAAATGTCCTGCTATGCTGCTACATTATTTTTTGGCAATAATGTAAATCGCATGAATTAATCCAGGGAAATAGCCGAGCAAAGTTAGCAAAATATTTAACCAAAAATGCATCCCTAGTCCTACCTGTAAAAACACACCCAGTGGTGGTAATAAAATAGAAAAAATAATTCTAATGATATCCATAATTTAATCCTTACAATGTTAGCAAAGCAAAAAGCCCAGCTGGGCTGGGCTTTAGTATAGTGTATTATTCTGCAATAACAGTTAATTCATCAACTACCTTGCGAACATCTTCAGCGTTTTTAGCAATTTCCATCGCTAATTGCTTTTCAGCATCAGACTCAACTGTACCTTTAAGAGTTACCACACCATTATCGGTATCAACATCAATGTCTGTACCACCTACTTCAGAATCAAATAAGTAACGTGTTGTGATCACTGTAGTGATTTTAGCATCGGTTAAATCACTTTCAGTGTCGTTACCCATCATTTCAGAATCATGCTTCTTCATGTCGGTGTTTTTTACCACAGTTAGACTGTTTTCAACGTCAGTTACACCATCTAGGCTTAGCACGAGTTCTTCAGCAAGCTCTTTATCTACTTCGCTGTTTACTTTACCTGTTAGCATTACCTTGCCGTTTTTTACGTCCGTGTTGATATCAAAGTTATTTAGATTGGTGTTCATAAGCAATACTGTTTCTGCTTTCCCATCAATCCAAGCATCTTTGCTTTCGTTTTCCCAACTGCTTGCCTGAGCGCCCATTGCGGTTGTTCCTAATACTAGGGCTGCAATCATAGACTTATTAAATGTTTTCATAATCGTTCTCCTTTTGATTAAAGACACTTAAGCTAATGCGAGCATCGGGCCAATATTTTTTAACCTTTAATTTCAATAGGTTAATTTAAAGTAGTAGATATTGGCTTAAACCTACTAAGTAAACATTTACAGACTATTGCGTAAAAGTTTCTCGAATAGCGAAACTTACTAAATAATTGTATATTTGGTTAATCTGTCGTTAATATAATAAAGAATCAAAAACCCAAAATTATAAACCACTGAATTTAAACAATTTAATATTTGGTATAAGGCTTGCTTTGAAATAACCAGCAACCATAAAAGGATAATTTAAATGTCTGTTAAAATTGAAGACCGCCCTATTGAGCAAGTTCGTGAGCAAGTGATTGATCAGCTCATTTATAACTACAGCCATGGTGTTATTTCTGTTGAAGCATTTGAAAGGCGCTTAGACGACGCCATGGCAGCGAGTGACAATAAAGCACTTATGGATCTCGTTGAAGATTTAACCTTAAATACTGACCAGCAATATAAGGCGCAAAAGCACTCTCAGTTTGCACCTAATTATAGCGCGCAGCATGAGACTGATGAAGAGCCACTTACATTAAGAAGCATTCTTGGTTCGAGTGAACGAAGCGGCCAATGGGTAGTTCCTCAAAACATTTATATAGAAAACTACATGGGGTCAATCAATCTTGATTTTACAGATGCGATTTTTACCCACCAACATGTCACTATTCACGTTAATTGTTATTTTGGCAGCGAAGAAATATATGTACCAGAGCACGTTAATGTAGTTTCTAAAATGTTTTGTATTTTAGGCAGTTTTGAAAATAAAACAGTGTCACTTAATAAGCGCCAAGGGCCAACGATTCACATTGAAGGAAAAACTGTTTTAGGCTCTGTGGAAGTTAAAGTTAAACGCACTATTAAAGAAAAATTTATTAGCTTTGCAAATGATCTAAAAACTCAGCTTGGCATACATGGTAAACATTATTAAATATGCTAAACATTGAATGAAGCCATAATCGTTGGCTTCATTCATATTATAAGTCGTTATTTCGCTCACTAGGTACATCACTCATGTACTCTACAAACTCAACTTCAAACCCTGCGGGATCAATATAATAAATGTTTTTTCTAAATGGATTTACAGCACCTTCTTTACTTATTGCAAAGCCCGCATGTTTTAGGCGCGCTATTACTGCATTTAAGTTATTGGTTACATAGGCAAAGTGTGCCAAACCAATTTGATGTCCTGATAGGTCGCGGTTTTTCCCTTCACCGTGATCGCTTATAGCAATATATTGCTCGTTATCACCAAAATGTACCCAGCGCCTTGCTTTACCATACCAGGTTCCTTCTCCCTCACTTCTAATTGACCAATAGGGAAACGCTGCTTGGTAAAACTTAAGCATGGCGTTTATGTCACTAACAACTAAATTTACGTGTTCTAATTTCATAACTTTCTTCCTGTTAATTGAATATAGAACATCATAAAACCTCAAGTTAACTTTAGGTAAAGCGCTAATTTACAAATTTATTGTCTGTTTTTATTCCGATAAATATATTGAAAGATCATGGCTGTACAAAAAACACTCACAAGTATTTAGGCTTTATGGTTTACTTTATGGCAAAAACCGCTAAAATACGCCGGCTTAAATATATAAACGTTCTTTTACAACCCAAAGGTAATACCATGCATCCAATGTTAAACATTGCGGTTCGCGCTGCGCGTAACGCAGGCAAGCTTATTCTTCGTGCAAGTGAAGACTTATCAAAAGTTGAAGTGCAACAAAAAGGCACTAATGATTTAGTTACGAACATTGATAAAGAAGCCGAAGCCGTAATTCGTGACACTATTTTACGTTCTTACCCTGATCACTGCATCGTTGGTGAAGAGTTAGGCGAACACAAAGGTAAGGATGCTGATTACCAATGGATTGTTGACCCACTTGATGGCACAACTAACTTCATCAAGGGTATCCCTCATTTCGCAGTATCTATTGCACTTAAAGTTAAAGGTCGTTTAGACCAAGCCGTAATTTACGATCCAATTCGTGGCGAACTTTTCACCGCTTCTCGTGGTCAAGGCGCACAGTTAAACAGCAAACGTTTACGTGTATCTAAAACGGTTGAACTTGCCGGTTCTGTTCTTGCAACAGGTTTCCCTTTCAAACAAAAACACCACTTAGATGCCTATTCTGAAGCGTTTAAAGCATTATTCGTACATACCGCTGATATTCGTCGTGCAGGCTCTGCAGCACTTGATATGGCATATGTTGCAGCGGGTCGTGTTGATGGTTTCTTTGAAATTGGTTTAAAACCGTGGGATACAGCAGCAGGCGAGCTATTAGTTAAAGAAGCTGGCGGCATGGTTGTTGATTTTGCTGGCGGTAATAACTACAACGTGAGCGGTAACGTTATTTGTGGTGCACCTAAGCTAACACAAGCGATTGTTCGTGAAATGCGCCCAGTATTATCTGAGTCGTTATTACGTTAATCGTAATACCGCACTTAAAAAAAAGGAGCCTAGGCTCCTTTTTTGCTTTTTGTTAGCCACTTTTTTTACTATTGGATAAACGCACAACAGCGGGTGCAGGCCTTCTTCGATTACAAATAAATAAGTAGCTGTGACGATAACGTTTTGCTTCTTTTTTAGCATCTGTGGCTAATGCCGCTACTTGATGGCTATTTTTACACTGCTGCAGATCCGGCTCAACTAAACCTATCGATAATGTAAGTAGAGGTACAAACTGCTTTTCGCCCTCTCGATTAGTTGCCCAATACCCTTTTCCAGCAATATGCTCTGGCGTAAAAAATACGCGTGACTGCAATTCAAATTGCGTGATAATGGTATTACAAACCTCCACCGCATCTTTTTTTTCAAACACCACCATAAAGTCATCGCCACCAATATGCCCGACAAAGTTAGCGCTGTGCGCACACGCTTTTACAGTCACATCGGCCAGAAGTTTTATCACGCTGTCCCCACTGGCATAACCATACAGATCGTTAAATTGTTTAAAATGATTTAAATCGATATAGGCTAGTGAAAATGGCTGTTTATGTTGCAGACGCTGCTCTATTACTTCACTAATTGCCACATTACCCGGTAACATGGTTAGAGAGTTAGCATGTTGGGCGTGGCGGATTTTTTCAGCGGTAATGTGCTTTAATATGTCCCTGAGCGGTGCCAAACCTAAATATTTATTATTACTTGTGATAACAATATGGCGACGAATATCAAAGTCTTGCTCTGTTATTTGCTGAGAGACAATATCAAGCATTTGATTTTCATCAACCACCAAAGGCTGTTTATCCATTAACTCAGTGACTTCACATTTATCATAAAGCGCATGCCCGTATGGCGCGGCAAACACTTCTGTTAGCTGATCTTTATGTAACAGCCCTATTGGCTGCTGATTGCTATTTAAAACGGGTAAGCTAATTATGCGCTTGTCTTGCTCAAAAAGCGCATGAGCCTCTTTACAACGCGTGTGACTGCTAATGGCAGGCTGAGCAACAGCAAGCACCCCGATAGCCATTGATTGTTCAAACTTTGACCCTGCTTGAGTCAATGTAAATGCTTGTAACTGCTTACAGTTATAGTCATAGCTTGGTTGTTGGCTGGGTCTTTCTAACAAAAATCCCTGAACATGACTTATGCCTATACTTTTAACTAAATCGAGTTCTTCAGTACGCTCAATTCCCTCTGCAATCACCGCTGTATTTGTTGCCCGTGCTAACACCACAATTGATTTTAGAAATTCTTTTTTAACTTCGCTTTGATCGCAATGATCAATAAAGTAACGATCAATTTTTACAATATCTGGGCATAACTGCGACCATTGCTTTAGACCGGAATAACCTGCACCAAGATCGTCAATAGCAATAGTGAAGCCTAGCTCTCGATAATGAGCAATGGTTTTTAACAGTAAAAAGCCATCATCTACTTTTTCTTGTTCGGTGACTTCAATCACCACACGATTAGCCGCAAGACCAAACTGTTCAATTAAATGTAAGGTTTCGCCTTTAGGGTGGCTCGGATCGAGTAGAATTTTTGGGCTGACATTTAAAAATAACTTCCCTTGTAGATTTAGTTTTACAAAGTTTTCTATGGCGCGAGAACGGCATAAAAGCTCAAGCTCTGAAATTAATTGATATTTATGAGCCGTTTCGAATAGCTTATTTGGCATCGCTAATGGGCTATTTTTAGGCCCACGGCTAAGCGCTTCATACCCATTAATAGATTGCTTAGTTATATCAAAAATAGGTTGAAACAAGGTTGTTATTGCCCCTTGTTGTAAAATTGATTCTAAGGCTTTACGTTGCTCAGTCACTACTAGCTCTGATCAAAATTAAATAAGAGTAATAAAATATCAAGCTCGTATGACAATTATATGTCTTACACGCTAAGCAATAAAAAACCGCTCACAAGGAGCGGTTTTTTAAAAAGGATAATTTAATCTCAATTAAGGCATTGAGTCTAAATCGGCACCTTCTTTTTCAATCACCTCTGGTATTAAATCTTCTTTACTTACGCCCATGGCAATAGCCACCGAGCTGGCAACGTAAACTGAAGAATAAGTACCAATAAATACACCAAATAATAGTGCGGTAGCAAAGCCATGAATAGTTTGGCCGCCCCATACAAAGAGTGCAATCAATACTAAAATAGTGGTAATTGATGTAACTAAAGTACGATTAAGTGTTTGCGTAAGTGACAGGTCAATAATTTCAATGGTGTCGTCAATACGTACTTTACGGAAGTTCTCACGGATACGGTCTGATACAACAATGGTATCGTTTAGTGAGTAACCTATCACGGCGAGTATTGCAGCCAAAATAGTTAGGTCAAACTCTAAACCAAGCACCGAGAATAAACCAATCGTAATGATTACATCGTGTAATAGTGCACCCACCGCACCTACAGCAAAGCGCCATTCAAAGCGAAATGCCACGTAAATTAAGATACATATAAGCGCAGTTAACATGGCAAGGCCACCCTGCTCTTTTAAGTCTTCACCTACGCTTGGGCCTACAAACTCAATACGGCGCATTACTACGCTATCATCAGCTTGTTTAAGGGCAGTAATTACTTGGTTACCAATTACTTCTGCTTTTACATCATCACCGCGAGGGGCTAAACGGACCAGTATTTCTTGGCTTGAGCCAAAAAGCTGTACCGATGCATCAGCAAAGTCGTTTTCAGCCAGTACATTACGTACTTTTTTCAGATCGGCAGGTTGTGAAAAACCTACCTCAACTGCTGTACCGCCGGTAAAATCTAAACCGAAATTTAAGCCTTTAACAAAAAGTGACGCCAGCGACGCTATGATTAATAACGTAGAAAAGCCCATTGCCACTTTTCGAAGAGACATGAAACGAAGGGTTTTTCCGCCCAATCTTAAAATTTGCATGTCTGCTCCTTAAATTGAAAGTTTATCAACACGTTTACCACCAATAAATAGGTTGATCACCGCACGGGTACCTACAATTGCTGTAAACATAGAGGTTAAAATACCAATTGCTAGGGTTACCGCAAAGCCTGCAACAGGACCGGTACCAACAGCAAACAAGATAATCGCCGCAATTAATGTGGTGATATTGGCATCAAAAATAGTACTAAAGGCACTATCGTAACCAAAATGAACCGCTTGTTGAGGGCTGCGGCCATCAGCGAGCTCTTCACGAATACGCTCAAATATAAGTACGTTCGCATCAACAGCCATACCCACGGTTAGTACAATACCTGCGATACCCGGCAGGGTAAGCGTTGCACCTGGAATTAACGACATTACACCAATAATAAGTACTAAGTTGGCAGCCAGTGCGATATTCGCAACAAGACCAAAACCTTTGTAGTAAATAAGCATAAAGGCCAGTACAAACGCAAAACCTAAGGCTACAGCGGTCATACCTGCTTCAATGTTTTCTTGACCTAGGCTTGGCCCAACCGTACGTTCTTCTACTATTTGAATAGGCGCAACCAGTGCACCCGCGCGAAGTAGTAAACTTAAGTTATGTGCTTCAGCGGGGTTATCAATACCGGTAATACGGAATGAACGGTCAAGACGCGCTTGAATGGTTGCTACGTTAATCACTTCTTCCACTTTAATCGGTGGAAGTGCTTTACCTTCGCTATCTTTTTTACCCGATGGCTTGTACTCAATAAACACGGTAGCCATACGTTTACCAATAGCACGTTTGGTGAAGGCATTCATTTTTGCCCCACCTTTACTATCGAGTTTAATGCTTACTTGTGGACGCTGGTACTCATCTGCACCTGACTGCGCGCCAGTAATATGGCTGCCTTCAAGAATGATGCGCTTTTTTAGTACCACAGGATAACCATCACGGCTCATGATCATTTCAGTACCCGGTGGGATACGACCTTGAGCAGCGGCGCTTATGTCAGCATTTTCGTCAACTTCACGAAACTCAAGCGTGGCCGTAGCACCTAAAATTTCTTTAGCGCGAGCTGTATCTTGAATCCCTGGTAATTGCACAATAATACGTTCAGCACCTTGGCGCTGTACGTTTGGCTCTGCAACGCCAATTTGGTTGATACGGTTACGAATAATCGTTTCGTTTTGCTTGATGGCATAGTCACGAATTTCTTTTAGCTTTAGCTCACTCATAGTGGCAAAGAATGCGTTATCATTACTGCTATCATCAATGTAAACGTTTAATGGGTAACGGCTTTCTAAAAAGCGCTCTGCGGCTTCTTTATCTTCTTCGTTACGCATTTCTACACGCATACGCTCTGAGCCTGCTACGCGGCGCACACTTCGATAACGTAGTTTTTCTTCGCGCAGATCGCTACGAAAATCTTGCTCCATTTGCTCAAGCTGATTATCAACCGCAGTGACCATGTCGATTTCCATGGTGAAATGTACACCACCACTTAAATCTAGGCCTAACTTCATTGGGTTACCGCCAAGCGACTTTAACCAAGCCGGTTGTGCAGGAGCCATATTAATAGCTGAGATATAATCGTCACTAAGCGAGTTACGCAATAAGTCTTGCGCTTTTAGTTGGTCTTCAACGTTTTTAAAACGAACAAGAATTTGCCCGTCTTCGAGTTTCGTCGATTTAGCGCTGACGTTATCTTTTTTGAGGATTGCGTTTACTTTGTCTACAACACTGAGGTCAACATCGGTGCCTTTAGCGCCAGAAACTTGTATGGCCGGATCGCGGCCATACAAGTTTGGTGAAGCATATAAAAGGCCAATGGCTAACACAGCTAAAACAAGTAAATACTTCCAAATTGGAAACTTGTTTAACACGGGGCCGTCCTTATTATTTTTATAGCGACTTCATTGTGCCTTTAGGCAGTACAGCAGATACTGCTGATTTTTGTACAGTTACTTCTGCTTGCTCATTTAATGAGATCACGATGAAGTCTTTATCTTCAGCAATTTTTACGATTTTACCCACTAAACCACCTTGGGTTAGCACTTCATCGCCTTTTGCCATCGCGCTCATTAAGCTTTTATGCTCTTTTACGCGCTTTGCTTGCGGGCGGTAAATTAAAAAGTAAAAAACCAAACCAAAAATCGCTAACATAATTAGCATTTCCATACCGCCGCCTGCTGCAGGTGCGCCAGCGCTTGCATGTGCGTTTGAAATAAATAAACTCATAATACTTCCTCTTTAATTTTTAAATTTTAATTTGTTGTATCAGCTAGCTCTGGCACTTCTTGGCCTCGGCGAGCGTAAAAATCGTGTACAAATGTCTCTAGTTGACCTTCGCTAATAGCATTACGCAAACCTTCCATAACACGTTGATAGTATCGTAAGTTATGGATAGTGTTTAGTCGTGCGCCAAGAATTTCGTTACATTTGTCTAAATGATGCAAATAAGCACGCGAATAATTCTTACAGGTATGGCAATCACACTCTGGATCAAGTGGGCCAGTATCTGTTTTATGCACTGCGTTACGGATTTTTATGATGCCAGTTGTAATAAATAAGTGACCGTTACGTGCATTGCGCGTTGGCATTACACAGTCAAACATATCTATACCACGGCGAACCGACTCAACTAGGTCTTCAGGCTTGCCAACACCCATTAGGTAACGCGGTTTGTTTTCTGGCATTTTATAAGCACAATGATCAAGAATATTAATCATTTCATGTTTAGGCTCACCCACCGATAAACCACCGAGTGCATAACCATCAAAACCAATCTCTTCAAGGCCAGCTTGTGATTGTGCACGAAGCTCAGGATACATACCGCCTTGAATAATACCAAACAATGCTGAAGGGTTGTCGCCATGCCCTTCTTTTGAACGCTTAGCCCAACGAAGAGAAAGCTCCATAGAGTCTTTGGCTTCTTTTTCTGTGGCAGGGTACGGCGTACATTCGTCAAATATCATCACGATATCTGAGCCAAGATCACGCTGCACTTCCATTGACTTTTCTGGCGACATCATAATTTGGTCACCATTTACAGGCGATTGGAACATCACGCCTTCTTCAGTGATTTTACGCATTGCACCAAGGCTAAATACTTGGAAACCGCCTGAGTCAGTTAAAATTGGGAAGTCCCAATTCATAAAGTCGTGTAAATCACCATGCTGTTTAATGATTTCAGTACCAGGGCGCAACATTAAGTGAAATGTATTGCCCAAACAAATTTGTGCACCCGTTGCTTTTACTTCATCAGGTGTCATACCCTTAACCGTGCCGTAAGTACCTACAGGCATAAACGCCGGTGTTTCTATTACACCTCGGTCAAAAATCAAGCGGCCGCGGCGCGCTTTACCATCAGTGCAGTCTAATTCAAATTTCATAATATCCTCTGTGTCGGAAAAACAGTCCAACAAGCTATAATTTAACCGCTCGATTCTACCCTTTTTACCACCCTATTACTATTAGCAGTGAGAAATTCACTATACCTAGGAGTAAATAAAAACCGATGACGCTGTAAATTATTTACGGGTCAAAAACATCGCATCGCCATAGCTAAAAAAGCGATACTGTTGTTCAATCGCCGTATTGTAAGCGCCCATAATGTTGTCTTGCCCTGCAAAGGCACTAACTAACATGATCAGAGTTGATTCGGGTAAATGGAAGTTAGTTACCATGGCATCAACAACGTTAAATTGATAACCCGGAAAAATAAAGATATCGGTATCGCCAAAGTAAGTATCTAGCTTGCCGCCATGTATTTTTGCTGCAGACTCAAGTGAGCGTACTGAAGTTGTACCTATAGCAATCACTCGCCCGCCTTTGGCTTTGGTGCTTGCAACCGCATCCACCACATCTTGTGGCACTTCAATATATTCAGAGTGCATGATGTGCTCATCAACACTCTCAACTCTTACAGGCTGAAAGGTGCCAGCACCAACGTGCAAGGTTACAAACGCCATTTGCACGCCTTTATCTTTGAGCGCAGCCATGAGTTTATCGTCAAAATGAAGACCTGCCGTAGGTGCAGCAACAGCGCCTGGCTTTTCGCCATATACCGTTTGGTAACGCTCACGGTCGGCTTCGTTATCTGGGCGGTCAATATAAGGAGGAAGCGGCATGTGACCGACATCATTTAAAATGTCGAGCACATTTTCACTGCGGTCAAACTCAAGCTCAAATAAGGTATCATGGCGTGCCACCATAATAGCTTTTGCTTTGTCCTCTAAAATGAGTACATTACCTGGCTTTGGGGATTTACTCGCACGAATATGCGCAAGTACGCGGTGTTCGTCTAATACGCGTTCAACGAGTACCTCAACTTTACCACCAGACTCTTTTTGACCAAACATACGCGCAGGTATAACCTTGGTATTATTAAAAACCAGTAAATCGTTTTCGTTTACAAGCTCAAGTATGTCACTAAATATTTTATGCTCAATCTCACCAGTTGGCCCGTTTAGGCTCAATAAACGGCTACTCGTTCTATCTGCTTTAGGAAAACGAGCAATTAATTCATCAGGTAAGTCAAAGCTAAAATCAGCTACGCGCATTGTTAGAATTCCACATCATTTAAAATCGCGCCAAGTGTATTACTATTACTAATGAAGCTCAAGATAACCCCTATATTCTCCCTAATTTCTATTACTAATGAAGCTCAAGATATCCCACATATTCCCCCTAATTAGCCACCAATGAGCTACATTTAAAATAGCGGTTAAATACGCTTGTTCTTATCGCTAAATATCATTACTCTTACTGTTTTATGATCTGCATCTCTCGGAGTGGTACCTACGTGGCAAAACAGCTTAAATTGCTAATATTGAATGCAAGTAATGATGAGCGCCAGACTATTCGTGCCACGTTAGAGAGGCTTAATGTGTTTGAGTTCATTGAAGCATCAGACAGCCAAGACGCCCTAAAAATATTAAAAAATCAAAGCGTAAATATAATCATAACTGGCTTAGATGTAGGTAAAATTGATGGTTGGCGGTTTTCCCGTATGATCCGCTCTGGATTACTAAACACGCCTAAAAATACGCCTATTTTACTTATTCCGCCTATTTATTGTGAACGTATCGCCGAGACTACTGCACGAAGTTATGGCATAGATGCGGTACTGCCTTTTGAACGCCAAGATATTCTGCCGCAAATACTCGCAAATGTGTTGTCGAGCCATTTAGAAAAAAGTAGTCGCTTAAACCTGTTGTTATTAGAACCCTTTGCCAGCAGGGCAAACGACATGAGTGAGCAATTAAAACTTAACTTTGCTATCACCCATGTCACAACTGAAAAAGCGGCGCTAAGTGCTTATAATCAGCAGCCTTTTGCTATCGTGCTACTGGATGCCACAGCGGCACAAGCAGAAAGCTCAAATCAATTAGTCGAAAAAATTCTGCAGCATAACCCTCAGCAAGCCATTGTTACTATTATTGATAAAAACGATGCCGATTACGCCGAGCAGTTATTACTTTCAGGCGTTACCGACTTTATTCGCGCCCCTTACGACCCCTCATTTTTAAATAAAGTCTGTGACCACGCCGCTCGTCGTGAAGACTTTATGGTCAGCTATGCTGAGTTTGCCAATAAAGTGCAGCAATTAAGTATTAGTGAAGTAAAGTATCGCGACCTGTTTTCAGCACATCAACGTATTTTATTGCACCTAAATACCGTGGTGCTTGAGCTAGACCAGCAAGGCAATATTCGCTTTATAAACCCTGCATGGGAGTCTTTGAGTGGTTTTGGGGTTAAATCGACCTTGAAACAGCCATTAACTGCATTTTGTACCAAAGAGTATAAACAGTCGTTACAATCCACTATTGATGACATTTTACAAGGTGGCGCAAATAAACAAAAAATAGAAGTTAAACTACAACAAAAAAACGGCAATTCGGTGTGGGTTGAATGCCGCCTCCAGCTAATAAAAAATAGCAGTAATAACGCGACCATTACCGCCACACTCGATAATATTCATGAGCGTAAGCAAGCTGAGCTTCAATTACGCCATTTAGCATTGCATGACACGTTAACCGGCCTACATAATCGTTATTACTTTGACCAACAACTTAACTATATTTGTCAAAGCGAAAATACCTATGCAAATATTGAGCATGCGCTTATTTATATCGATCTTGATCACTTTAAAATAATCAACGACAGTAAAGGCCACCAACAAGGCGATATTGTTTTAAAAGAAGTGGCACAACTGTTTATTGCCAATATTAGTAATGAGCACCTGATCTGCCGTGTGGGTGGCGATGAGTTTGCGGTGATCCTTAAAAACACCAATTTATTAGATGCACATTTAATTGCAGAAGGGATTTGTAGTGCCATTGAAGGCAACCAATTTAAGTCAGAAGATCAAGTGTATTCAATTAGCTGCTCTATTGGCTTAACCCAAATTACTGCTGATAACTGCGATCCAAATGAATGTTTAAAGCAATCAGATATTGCGTTATATATTGCTAAAAATTTAGGCCGTAACTTAGTACATTGTTATTCAAAACAAGATGGTGAAAACAATGCGCTGCAAACGGGCTTAGAATGGGGTCATGGCGTACGCCAAGCTCTACAACAAGACAATATAGAACTTCATTATCAACCCATTTGGGATTTTAAAACTAATCAGGTTGCTTACTTTGAAGTACTACTGAGATTAAAGCTCGACGACGAACTTATTTACCCAAATCAGTTTATTCCCTCATTGGAAATGCTTAACGACACCTTTTTAATGGATCAATGTGTTATTCGTAACAGTATTGCAAGTGTTGCTGCGCACCCAGAGCTTCTTCAGGTTGCAATAAATTTATCGGCACAGTCATTTTTAGATGAGCGTTTACTGCCGTTAATAGAGTCGAGCCTCGAAAAATACCAAGTGTCTCCGTCAAAAATTATTTTTGAAATAACTGAATCGGCTAGCATTAATAATTTGGCTGCCACTCGTAAAATGATTGAACGGTTAAATAATTTAGGCTGCCACTTTTCGATTGATGACTTTGGTACCGGATTTAGTACCTTTAATTATCTTAAACAATTACCAGCCCAACATGTAAAAATTGACGGCTCATTTGTCCGCGATATGCTTAACGATTCCATTGATTTAGCGCTAGTAAAAGCCATAAATGACATCAGTCGGTCACTAGATAAGCGCTCTGTGGCTGAATATGTGGAAACCGCTGAAGTATTTTTTGCACTCAAAGAAATAGGCGTAGACTACGGGCAAGGCTATTTTATTGCTCGCCCTGTCCCTATCGACAAGGTACTGATTGAATTAGAAAAAATAAAGAACAACCCTATTTTTTATCAAGATACCCTCACATCACTATAAACATTAATAAACAAATTTAAGCAATTTATTACTACCAAAATTGCCCATCTAACCTATACTTTGCTTATCGGCAGCACAATGTCATGAAAATTAAGTGATTACCTTGATTTTACATGACATCTTTATTTCTTATCGTCTAGATGTCTATACTCTTAAAGATGGACATTTGGTCATAAGGAGGATGTTTATGACGCAACTAATCACGTTATTATTGTTTATACACTTTGCTATTGCGCTTCAATGTTACAAGTATGCTCAGATTAAAGGCTATCCTGTAAAAACCTTTACAGTGCTTGGACTGGTGCCTTACTTCAATGTTGTTGTGTGGGTTTACTTATTGTTTTTACCGCCTCTAGAGAGCTACCATGGCCAGCACAAGCAGCCACTTTAATTCCCTGTGTTATTGAGCGTATTATCTCTAATACGCTTTTTTTACGTTACTTAAAATCAACACTGCACTGCTTTTTCAAAAAGACCTCTAACTGTTGGCTAAACAATTTAAAGTCACGAATCCGCCCCGTTGTTTTGCGCCACAGTACACCAATATCACGATAGGCATCACCTTGTGATGGCGTAGCAAGCATGTTTTTGTTTTCTAAAATACCCGCGTTAATCGCCATTTGCGGTAAAAAAGTCACGCCAAGTTTATACTCAACCATACTCAATAAAGTATGTAAGCTAGCTGCCTCAAAGGGATTTATACAGCTAGAGCGGTTTAAATGGCACGCACTGAGCGCATGCCCAGTCATACAGTGCTCTCGCTCAAGTAAAAATACACTCGCTTCTGGTAGTAAATTAAAGTCTTCAATGCCTTTAGCTGGTGTGTAGTCTTTATGGTGCACTAAGCTAAAATGATCTTGTGCAAGTACTTGTGTATGAAATTTATCGGTTTCGTAGGGCAGCGCTAATAGTGCCAAGTCAATTTGCCCATGCTCTAACTTATCAAGTAGCTTGTCGCTGGTATCCTCCACTAAAACTAACTCTAAGTCAGCAAACGTTTGCTGACAAAAGTGATAAAGAGGCGCTGCAATAAAGCTCGCAATCGTGGGAATAACACCTACCGTTAATGTGCCGCTAAGCGGCGTTAAAAAGCTTTTGGTAAGCTCTTTTAAGCTAATAGTGTCGTGAATGATTTTTCTTGAACGCTCAACAACCTCTTCACCAATGGTGGTAAACATAAGGCTGCGATTTTCTCGTTCTATAAGCTGACACCCTAAGGTCTCTTCTAAGTTTTGAATTGCGGTGCTCAGCGTTGACTGGCCAATAAAGCAGGCACTTGCTGCGCGGCCAAAATGTTGATGCTGATGCACAGCTAATAAATACTGTAGCTGCTTTATACTAGGGAGATTGGTCATTTTTCTTTCCACAAATAAAAAGACCCCAACACCAAGGGCGTTGAGATCTTTTCAAGCTAAAAGTCTTTTAAGTACTTTTTATTAAACCCCAAAAGCGGTTCTTAGTACGTAGAAAATAACAATAGCAAGGGCAGCACCAACTGGCAATGTAATTACCCAAGAAACTACAATATTTCTTATTACACCCATATTAAGTGCGGCAATACCACGTGCCATACCTACACCCAACACGGCACCCACTAGGGTTTGTGTGGTTGAGATAGGTAAGCCTGTGCCCGATGCAATAACAACGGTAGATGCAGCGGCTAATTCAGCAGCAAAACCACGGCTTGGTGTTAAATGTGTAATTCCTTCACCAATGGTTTTAATTACTTTTTTGCCTAAAATAGCAAGACCGGCAACAATACCTAAACCACCCAGTGGTAATATCCACCAAGCAATAGCCGCTTTCTTCGCGATTTCACCATTATTTTCAACAATGTTTACAACAGCAGCTAGTGGTCCAATTGCATTAGCAACATCATTAGAACCATGAGCAAATGCCATACAACAGGCTGTTAGCACCATAAGTACTGCAAACACTTTTTCTACATTGTTAAACTGCATTTCTCTATCCGCTTTAGGATCGATATTTAAACGAGAAATCGCAATTTTACCAATAACAGCAACTAGTACCGCTATACCTATAGAAATAGCAAAACCTTCAAAGGTACCTAAATTAATACCAATGTGCTTTAAGCCTTTTTTAATGGTCACAAGTGCCATAATAAAGCCAGCTAAACCCATGTATATTGGTACAAAGCGCTTGGCATTTTTAAGTGGAGCGTCTGTATCAAATATCAGCTTTTGCGCACTCATAAATATTAAGTACGCTATAAAACCTGATATCGCCGGCGTTACAATCCAGCTACCTACAATACCGGCAACCTTACCCCATTGAATAGCCTCTGTGCCTACTGCAACCAGAGCAAAGCCAATAATAGCGCCAATGATTGAATGAGTCGTCGATACCGGCCAGCCTAAAAACGAGGCCATTAATAACCAACTGCCCGCGGCAAATAAAGAGGCGATCATACCTAAAATCATCAATTCAGGAATGTCGGCAAATGGGGCCGCATCAATAATCCCTTTACGAATTGTTGATGTTACTTCACCACCGGCTAAATAAGCACCTGCAAACTCAAAAATCATCGCGATAAAAATCGCTTGTTTAATGGTAAGTGCTTTTGAACCTACTGATGTACCCATCGCGTTGGCAACGTCATTTGCGCCAATACCATAAGCCATAAAAAAGCCGACTGCTGCGGCAATTAAAATTAATACCGTGCCGTAAGATGCAATGATATCCATTGTGTAACCTTAATCTTTCGTGTTTGAACTGATTTTAAATTAACGAGCTAACATCAGCTCAAGACGTGATCCTACGCGCTCTGCAATATCTGCAAGCTCGCCAACCCATTCAATGATTTTATATAAAAACATTACATCTACTGGATTTAGCTCACTTTCTACTTTACGTAGTTGGCGGCGTATTCTAATTTGCATTTCATCCGTGTCTTGTTCTATGGCATCCAATTCTACGAGCATTTTTTCAACCAGAGTAACTTCTCTGCCTTTAAAGCCCGTTTCTAACAATTCTTCTAATTCATTAATCGCTTTAGATGCTTGTTTTGTTGCATCAACACAACGAGTTACATACGCCAAAAAGTCTTCTTGAATCTCTTTTGGTATGATCATCTCACGACCAATTACACGCCCAGCAATGTCTTTTGCCTTATTAGCAATTTTGTCTTGTTGGGTTACTAATTCGAGAAGGTCTGTACGCTCTACCGGCATGAATAATCCGCCAGGTAGTTGTAAGCGTATAGTTCTTTTCATTTCATCGGCTTCACGTTCTAAATTACGAATAGTTAAACGTAGCTCTTCAGCTTGTTGCCATTCTTCTTTAAAAACATGATTAAAAAAAGGTATCAAACTTTCGCTTGCTTGATGCGCTTTTCTGATGTGTTCTTCTATTGGTTTTATAGGTGATTTTGCAAAAACACCTAAAAAATTTGTTGGCATAACTGACCCTTTAATCAATTCAATATGCTGTTCAGCGTGAATTTTACAGCATTAAGCTAGATTGTGAACGCTTTTTCTCATTCAATTATTTACAAAAAATAAAAAAGGCAGTGTATTACTGCCTTTCTTATTTTCTAGTTATTCGTATCACTACAGTGATTTTTCAATATCTTCTTGAGATGTATGACGAATATCTTTACCGTTTACAAAATAAATGACATATTCAGCGATGTTTTGACAACGATCACCGATACGCTCTAATGAGCGAACAGACCATACTAAATCCATAATTTTTGGAATTGAGCGCGGATCTTCCATCATGTACGTCATTATTTGACGGGTGATAGCTTCATACTCTCTATCTACCTTAGCATCCTCTTTATGCACTTCAAACGCACGTTGCACATCCATACGTGCAAATGCATCTAAAACGTCATGCAGCATTTTAGATACTTGGCGACCCATATTTTCAATATTTACTAGTAAATCTTGTTGATCCTTAGTAAATGAGTCTAGTGCAACTTTAGCAATTCGCTTAGCTTCATCACCAATTCGCTCTAAATCAGCAATGGTTTTTGCTATTGCAATTACTAAACGTAAATCACTGGCTGCCGGTTGGCGCTTAGCAATAATACGGGTGCAATCTTCATCAATACTGACTTCCATTGCATTAACTTTGTAGTCGTTTTCACGTACTTTTTGTGCCAATACCGCATCGTTTTTGCTAACTGCATCAAGCGCGCTATTAAGTTGTTGCTCAACCAACCCACCCATACTCAGTACATGGTTTCGCACATCTTCTAACTCTTGGTTAAAACGACCAGAAATATGTTTATTAATGTTGTGTTCCATAATGACCTTCTTTAATAATTCATTGTTTTAGCGTTTTAACCCGACTAGCCGTAGCGTCCGGTAATATAATCTTCAGTTTTTTTCTTCGTTGGTGTGGTAAATAAGGTATTGGTATCTGAATACTCAATGAGCTCACCCATATACATAAACGCGGTTTGATCAGATACCCGCGCTGCTTGTTGCATGTTATGAGTAACAATAACCACAGTAAATTTATTCTTTAAATCATTAATTAGTTCTTCAATCACTAAAGTTGAAATCGGGTCGAGTGCTGATGTTGGTTCATCAAGTAATAATACTTCTGGCTCTATCGCAATTGAGCGAGCAATAACTAAACGCTGCTGCTGACCGCCCGATAAACCAAATGCGCTATCGTGAAGTCTGTCTTTTACTTCATCCCAAAGAGCCGCACCACGTAGCGATTGCTCTACCACTTCATCAAGCTTACGCTTTTCTTTAATCCCTTGCAGGCGAAGACCGTAAACCACATTCTCGTAGATTGATTTAGGAAACGGGTTTGGACGCTGAAACACCATGCCAACATTGCGACGAAGCGCAGCAACATCTACGCTTTTGTCGTAAATATTTTGCCCGTGCAGCATTATTTCGCCTTCTATGCGACAAATATCAACCAAGTCATTCATACGGTTAATACAACGCAGCAAAGTTGACTTACCACAACCCGACGGACCGATAAATGCCGTTACTTGGCCTTTCGGAATGTTCATATTTACTTTACTCAGTGCTTGTTTATCACCGTAGTAAAGGTCGAGATCTTTAATTTCTAGCGCTTTTTGTTCGTCTGTTAAATTATTTAAATCTAACTTCAAGCTTGGCTTTGCTTGGTTTACTTTTGGAGCGACTGTAATCATGTTTGTTACCTATACTAAATTAATGCTCAAGCGATCTGAATTTTTCACGTAAATGGTTACGTATACCAATGGCGGTGATGTTAAGGGTAATAATAACCGACACTAACAAAAAGGCCGTTGCATATACCAGCGGACGCGCCGCTTCAACGTTAGGGCTTTGAAAACCAACATCGTAAATATGAAAACCTAAGTGCATGAACTTTCTATCTAAGTGTATGTAAGGGAAGTTACCATCAAGCGGCAACGTTGGTGCCATTTTTACCACACCCACCAGCATAAGCGGTGCAACTTCACCCGCAGCACGAGCAACCGCTAAAATTAACCCCGTCATAATAGCAGGGCTGGCCATAGGAATAATGATTCGCCATAACGTTTCTACCTTAGTCGCGCCCAGTGCTAATGAACCATCACGTACTGTGCTTGGAATACGAGATAAACCTTCCTCGGTTGACACAATTACCACAGGCAGAGTTAATATAGCCAAGGTGAGTGCCGACCACATCACACCGGGTGTACCAAATACAGGCGTAGGCGATGACTCTGGGTAAAATAGTTGGTCAACACTGCCACCTACCATATACACAAAGAAACCTAGACCGAATACACCATATACAATTGACGGAACACCCGCTAAGTTAATAACCGCAATACGGATCATTTTAGTAATTGCGTTTTTAGCTGCATATTCATGCAAATAAATGGCGGCAACCACACCAAATGGCGTCACAATCACAGCCATTAACATCACCATGAATACCGTACCAAAGATAGCAGGAAATACACCGCCTTCGGTATTGGCTTCACGTGGGTCATCTGAAACAAACTTGCCTAACTGCACAAAGTAATGGCCTAGTTTAGCAAAAAAGCCCATATCGTTTGGAAACCATACATCCAACACTTGATAAAGCGGGATAGTAACAATCTCACCACGCATATCTTTCACAGTTACTTGGTCACGCTTAGCTTGGTTACGCAGTGCAAATAACTCTTTTTCAAGCTCACCATATTGCGCACGTAAATCAGCACGGGCTTGAGCAAGTTCAGCTACGCGCTCATCAGTTAGCTCGTTATCAAGCAAATAGGCTTTTTCCTGCAAACGTAAACGCTCTAACTCGTAGTTTATATGACCAATATCACCATTTTGTAAATCCAGTGCTTCGTCATTTAAGTCAACCGCACGCTCTACAAGATCATGTAATATTTCAACTTTATCTGTAGTTATTGTTTCACCATCTTTGATTACTGATTCTACATAACCGTAAAAGTTACCGTTTTTGCTACGCTCAAATACCGCGAGTGCTTTTGGTGCTGAGCTTTGTGTAATATCAGTTTCAAGTATCCAGCGAAAGTCTAAATCTACATACTCTCGGTTACCGGTTTTAATTAGTAAACGCTCAACCTCGTCTTTTTCAAATTTAGAAACATCAATACCGGTTGCCGCTAAACGCGACTTAGGTACTAATTCACGGTCGTAAATTTCACCAATAACGGTTTGTTTAGTAATCGAGCCTTCAAGCTCATATTGCATAACTTGAGATGGCCAAAAAAAGCTTAATCCCTTCCATGCAATCATGGCGAGTAAACCAATTACTGAAATTAAACTGATGCTGACGGCACCACCGGTCATCCAAATCCAAGGAGAACCAGACCTAAACCACTGCTTTACCATGTCGTGTTTCTCCACTTACATTGAGCTATATTTTTCACGCAGCTGCTGACGAACAAATTCAGCAACGGTGTTGAAAATAAAGGTAAATATGAATAATACAAAGGCGGCCAAGAATAGAATTCGATAATGCGAACTCCCCACTTCCGACTCCGGCATTTCGACGGCAATATTAGCGGCTAAGGTACGCATACCTTGGAAAATACTCCAATCCATAATCGGCGTATTACCGGTTGCCATCAGTACAATCATGGTTTCGCCTACGGCGCGACCTAACCCCATCATGACCGCAGAGAAAATACCTGGGCTAGCCGTTAGTAACACCACGCGAATTAGCGTTTGCCACTGCGTTGCACCTAATGCTAACGAGCCATTAGATAAATGCTTAGGAACGCTGAATACCGCATCTTCCGCAATTGAGAAGATAGTGGGAATAACCGCAAAGCCCATCGCAATACCAACCACAAGCGAGTTACGCTGATCGAAAGTCATACCAAGCTCATTGGTTAAGTATTGACGCACATTGCCATCAAACATCCACAGTTCAATACTTTCGCTCATCGCAAATGACAACCAACCAATAAATAACACCACAGGAATTAATAAAATTGAATGTGAGCCTTCAGGAATTTTATGGCGAATAGCTGCAGGTAATTTAGTCCAACCTAAAGCGGTTGCTAAAATACCTAATGGCAGTAATACGAGTAAGCCAACAATAGCCGGCAGGTGCTCTTCAATTAAAGGCGCTAACCACAAGCCAGCTAAAAAGCCGAGTATTACCGTTGGCAAAGCTTCCATTATTTCAACGGTCGGCTTAACTACGCGACGTAATTCGCTCGACATAAAGTAAGCGGTGTAAATAGCGGCTGAAATAGCAATAGGCACAGCAAATAACATTGCATACATAGCAGCCTTTAAAGTACCAAATGAAATTGGTACCAGTGAGAACTTAGATTCAAAATCATCACTGGCAGACGTTGATTGCCAAATATAACCCGGCTCAGGGTAACCCTCGTACCATACTTCTTGCCAAAGCGCTGACCACGTTACTTCTGGGTGTTCGTTATGAATTTCTAATACCGTTAGCTTGTTATCAGCCAAAATCAGCGCGGCATTTGAACGCGGAGCAATAGCAAACTGTTCAATTGCACCTTCACTGACTTTACCTTGCCACAACTTTGCTTCACTGGTTGTGTAATAAACACCTAGCTCACCATTTTGACCGGTTGTAAAAAAGGTGCGACGGTAAAACTCAGTAAAAATATTTAACTTACTTTGCTTAGTGGTTTCAAACGAACGAATTTTTTGAAACTCGCGACCTGAGTCAGTGTTTACTTCAAACCACTGCGATATTTCACCATTATCATTGGCCAGCATCAGGGAGTTTGCGCCAGCTAATAATTGTGATGACACAATATTAGCGTTTTCTTCGTTGGCAGATAATAATTGGATTTGCTCTACTTCACTTGGGTAGCGAGTATCGAATACGTAAATTTGATTAGCAGAGCGAACAAATGTGCGGGTGGTATCAGGCGACATTAATAACTCATCTACGCGACCATCAACGTTCAATTCGGTACGTTCAACTTGCCATTCGACTTCACCGGTAAACATATTTTCTTCGGCTACAAAGCTGCTAAATACCACACGTTTATCGGCGGTAAGTGCCACAACGGCTGTTTTGTCCTCATAATGGCTAAAGGCAAAACGCTTAATAGCAGCACCTTGTTCATCAACTTCTAACGCCATCTCACCCAATGGATAACCTAAACGCGGGCTTAATTTACGTTCATTATTAGGGAAGGTGACTAAAAACTTAGGCGCAACAATAGTCACGGTGCCATTTTCTAAGCCATACGCATAATGACCTTGAAAAGGAGCACTATTTGCAAAGCTGGTTACCTTCGCAGGTAAAGTGGCATTAAGTGTTTTTAGTTTTTTACCAAAGTTTGCTTTATCAACACTATAAAAGTTAACTTGACCTTGATTATCAAGTAAGTAAGCAACCTCAGTTTGCTCTTCAACACCAAGCCCAACTATTTGCTCAGCATTAGCAACATTAAAGCTAGCGCGCTTTTCAACTTTAGCTGACTCGAAAATAGGCTGCACTACATAAAGAAGGTAAAAAAAGATCAATAGCAGTGCTATTAATACCATTATACCGCCTGCGGTTATGCCAAACTTAGCAAACCGGTCTTTAAATAGACGGCTTCGATCCGTATTAAAAGTCGGTTTATTCGGATTTGAAGTCATCAAAACACCCTTATATCTTAACGTTGGGCGCATTATATTTCATCAAAGTGACAGTAATGTTACAGTCGTAATAATTCTTTACTGGAACCACAAAATAATATTAAAGTATTGTTTTATTAAATAATTGTATTTATTTATGTGTTATTAATAAACTAAATCAATTATTAATTGGACAAACTATTTATCCAAGACAATACTCAATGGGCATCTAATATAACAATAATAAAGTAACCTATTAAGATATAACAATCCTTTTGTGGTTAGCTTTTACATACATTAAGAATCACATACATTAGATCGCATCACTTAATGCCTATGCATTTATTTTTTCATTTGGGCTTAAAAAGAGAACTATTATGAAGCAGTTGGTAATAACCATTTTAGGGGAAGATCGCCCCGGTTTAGTAGAAAGTATTTCATCGGTTATATTGGAAAACCACGGTAATTGGTTAAGCAGTAATTTAAGTCATTTGCTTGGCCACTTTGCTGGCATTATACAAGTTGAGGTGGCTGAAGAGCATTTACAGGCATTTCAAGATGCGCTTAATGGGCTTCCTAAATTAGATGTCCGTATTGAAAAAGGCAACACCGAAATTGAGCCTGTTGAACTCGAGCAGCTTAATTTTGTGATCACTGGGAACGATCGTCCCGGTATTGTCCAGGAGTTGGCAAGTGTTATTCGTCATAAAGGCGCTAATATTACGAACTTAAACTCAAGGCAGCAAAGTGCGCCAAACTGGGGGGTGCCAATTTTTAGTGCCGTTGCCACCGTTAGCCTGCCTAATGGGCTTAACAAAGACGAAGTAATTAACGCTCTTGAGTCGATTACGAGTGACTTAGTGGTTGATGTAGAGCAAAGTTAAATGTGCTCTATTATTTTACATACGAAAAAGGCGCTTATTACAGCGCCTTTTTTATGCGTAACACTTGTTGCTACATATCTGCATGACGATTAATGCTTTGTATCATTTGCTTTAATCCTTGCTCTTCAAGTTGCAACAGCTCACTTAGTTTTTCTTGAGCCTCAGGTGATTGTGCTTTATCAGCCAAATAACTATATGCGTTCAATACTTTTTGATGCTGCTTTGATAAATATTCTTGAATTACTTGCTCATCTAACTGGTTACTGCGATCTAAATCAGTAAAGTTAATAATTTCTGCGTGCTCTGAAAAATATTCATAACAATACGTATCTAATGTGTTTATTTGCGTGATGGCTTTAAAGCCAATTAAATCCTCAGCGAGCTTTTTTTCATACTCAACACAATAATCAATTAGCTGTTTGTTATGCTCCCCGAGTAGGTCCTTTACACTAAAAAAATTAGCAGCCATTTGTGTGTGAAATTGAACGGTCCAATCGAACACTTCTTGGATTGTTTTAACTTGCATGTGCGTTCCTTACTATTTAACCCTAATGATTAAATAGATGCGTGAATCATGCCAATAAAAAACACAATAAAATCAGCAGGTAAAGTAAAGCTGGGTAACTTGCACTGATTTTTTACAGTACAAGTTACACAACCAGTGTAAAAATTATAGGTTTCGCTTTCGCCATAATAAATACACAGCAGGCAATACCAGCAATGTTAAAACAATGGCGCTAAACATACCGCCAACCATGGGGGCGGCTATTCGACTCATTACTTCACTGCCCGTGCCTGTGCCATATAACACCGGTAACAGACCAATCACTATGGTTGCTACCGTCATCATTACCGGGCGAACGCGCAAACCAGCGCCTTCTAATATCGCCTGTTTAAGCTGCTCAATACTGATGCTTTTTCCTAATTGAGCGGCGGCCTGTACCTGCGCTTTATACGCTTGATTTAAATACACCAACATAATAACGCCTATTTCTACGGCCACCCCAGCAAGGGCAATAAAGCCGACCCCCACAGCAACAGAGAAATTAAAGCCTTCTAAGTACATGAGCCAAATACCCCCTATCATCGCCAGTGGTAATGTCGCCATAATAATAAATACTTCAGTGAAGCTTCTAAAATTCAGGTAAAGCAGTACCACAATAATGGCTAAGGTAAGCGGCAACACATAACTCAGTTTGGCTTTGGCACGCTCCATATATTCGTATTGCCCTGCCCAAGTTATAGAATACCCTGCGGGTAAAATTAGCTGCTCGTTTAGTAACTGCTGAGCACTTTCTACGTAGCTGCCAATGTCAGTATCTTTAATATCAATAAAGCTCCAACCATTTAAACGGGCATTTTCACTTTTTATGCCAGGAGGGCCATCGCTAATGTATACATCAGCCACGTCGGCAAGTGCAATGCGTTGCCCAGCTGGGGTCACAATAGGCAGTAGCATTAACTCCTCAGGTGAATCACGATACGCTTGCGGATAACGAATATTAACCGGGTAGCGCTCTTGACCCTCAACCGTTTCAGTCACGTTCATCCCGCCAATAGCGGTTGCGACCACTTGCTGCACATCTGCAATATTTAAACTATAACGCGCTGCTTTTTCGCGGTTAATATCGACCTTAATATAACGCCCACCCGCTACTCGCTCTGAGTAAACCGACGCCGTACCTGGAAGATCTTTAAGCAGCACTTCTATTTGTTGGCCAATTTTTTGAATTTCATTCAAATTAGGCCCCGCGACTTTTATACCCACTGGGGTTTTAATCCCTGTAGCCAGCATATCTATTCGCGTTTTAATTGGCATTACCCAAGCGTTTGTGAGTCCTGGAAATTTTACTAAAGCATCCAGCTCTTGTTTGAGCTTTTCGGTGGTCATGCCCTCGCGCCACTGATCTTTAGGCTTAAACTGTATAAAGGTTTCAATCATGGTCAGTGGTGCCGGATCGGTTGCCGTTTCCGCTCGTCCAATTTTACCAAATACGGTTTTCACCTCGGGCACAGTGGCAATCAGCTTATCGGTTTGCTGTAATAGCTCGCGCGCTTTACCAATAGAAATCCCAGGGTAAGTGGTTGGCATATACATTAAATCCCCCTCATCAAGAGGTGGAATAAACTCACTGCCTATTTTATTAACCGGATAAAAGCCCACTAAAGTAATAATCAGTGCCACTAACAAGGTGCTTTTGGGGAATTTTAAGACTGTGTTTAACAGTGGCTTATAACTATTTACCAATAAACGGTTTACCGGATTTTTATTTTCAGATATCACCTTACCGCGAATAAAGTACCCCATCAGTACGGGTACTAAGGTAATTGCTAAGCCGGCAGATGCCGCCATTGCATAGGTTTTTGTGTAAGCTAATGGCGCAAACATTCGCCCTTCTTGAGCTTCTAAAATAAACACCGGCATAAAGCTAACTGTAATGATTAATAAGCTAAAAAATAATGCAGGCCCTACTTCACTGGCAGAATCAATCACCACTTGCCAACGATTTTCATCGGTCAGCGGTTTTTTCTCCATGTGTTTATGCATGTTTTCAATCATCACAATCGCACCATCGGTCATGGCACCTATCGCTATAGCAATCCCGCCTAATGACATAATGTTGGCGTTAATCCCCTGCCAATACATAATAATAAAAGCGGTGAGTATGCCTAAGGGCAAGGTAATAATAGCCACCAGCGATGAGCGTACATGGAATAAAAACACCACACACACTAAAGCCACTACAATAAGTTCTTCCGTCAATTTAGAGGTGAGGTTATCAACTGCGTCTTTTATTAAGTGAGAGCGATCGTACACAGGTACAATTTCAACCCCCTCAGGCAGGCCTTTTTTAAGTGACTCCAATTTAGCTTTGACGAGCTCTATAGTTTTTTGCGCGTTTTCACCAAAGCGCATCACTACTACGCCACCAGCCACCTCGCCTTCGCCGTTAAGCTCGGCAACACCACGGCGCATTTGAGGACCTAAACGCACATTAGCAACATCACGTAACTGCAGTGCAGTACCGTTAGCGTTTATACCTAGAGGAATCGCTTCTAAATCAGCCACACTTTTTACATAGCCAGTGCTGGTAACCATGTATTCGGCTTCTGCCATTTCAACAACTGATGCCCCCATTTCTTGGTTGCCTTGCTTAATGGCAGTTTGAATAAGGCTTAGCGGAATACCATAGGCACGTAACTTATCGGGCTGTACGTTAACTTGGTATTGTTTCACCATGCCACCTACCGATGCTACTTCGGATACACCGGGCACAGTTTGCAGTTCAAACTTTAAAAACCAATCTTGTAAACTGCGTAGTTGGCTTATGTCATGCTTACCTGTGGTATCAGTGAGTGCATATAAATACACCCAACCAACTCCTGTGGCATCCGGGCCTAGCTCTGCAATTGCCGTATTGGGTAAACGCGCAGATACTTGACTTAAATATTCTTGAACACGACTTCGTGCCCAGTATAAATCGGTGTCTTCGTCAAAAATAACGTACACGTAGGAGTCACCAAAAAACGAAAAACCGCGTACTGTTTGCGCCCCTGGTACCGATAACATCGCCGTGGTTATAGGAAATGTAACCTGATCTTGCACTACTTGCGGCGCTTGCCCAGGGTAAGATGTTTTAACAATAACCTGTACATCAGATAAATCGGGTAAGGCATCTACTGGGGTGTTTTTTACAGCATACAAGCCGCCACCAATCAATATAGCGGTCAGTAACAGTACAAAAAAACGATTAACAACAGACCAGCGAATAATTGCAGTAATCATAACCACTCCTACTCGTGCTGACTATGCATAGCATGCACAGAAGTCATTGTATGGATCACAAACTCACCTTGCTCAATACTAAAGGTAAATGTAACTTCATCATTTAGCTTAAACGCCTCAATCGTTACATTTTTTGCTAACACAAAGTCCATAGTTGCAGGTCCGCGCCCCCACTTTTCAATCGCTTCACGGCTAATATTCATAACCCGCGTGCTAGGGTCAATGCTGTTGATAACCCCATTCACAGTAGCCATGCTTGGGTCACTATCACTCATTGCCATGGTGCTGTGCGAAGGGGCTTGCATACGCTTAAAGTCAGAGCTTTTACTCGACTCTGAATCAATTAAAAACTGCGCAGAAGTAACCACTTCATCTTCAGCCATAACACCCGATAAAATCTCAGTATGAGTCGCATCGCTTCGCCCTAAGGTTACTTCAACCGATTTAAAACGCCCCTCACCAAGCGCAATTACAATGCGGTTTTGGCTACCAGTGCGAATAACCGCCTCTTTAGGCACAATTAACTGCTTTTCAGCTTTTTGGCTATGAATACTCACTTGCGCAAACATATTTGGTTTTAACTGATGACCTTCGTTATTAAAGCGCAAACGCACTCGTAAAGTACGATTTTTAGCATCTAAAGTAGGGTAAATATAATCCACTTGCCCTTGCCAACGTTGACCACTTAAATAATCGAGTGTCATGGTTACCGGTAAGCCAACACGGATCAGCTCAGCTTGGCGTTCAAATACCTCAGCCTCAACCCACACTTCGTCAAGCTGAGCAATACTCATCATTGATGTATCTGGTTTAACGTAAAACCCTTCACGAATATTAAGCTCATCAACAACGCCACCTTGGCGAGAATAAAAAGTAATATTTTGTAGCACTTGCTGACTTTTTTGTAAGCGTGAAATAAAACCCTCAGACACATTAAGCGATTTTAAACGTGCTTTAGCCGCCCGAATTAGCACCGGATTATTGCGCTTTAACGCTAAAACAAACTCTTCTTGGGCATTGACTAATTGCGGTGAATACAAGGTATAAAGTGGCTCATCTTGTTTAACCTGATCGCCTGCGGCCTTCACATATAACGTCTCTACCCAGCCCTCTACCCGCGGGTGAATATGAATGAGCTGGTCTTGGTTATACTGTACATAGCCTACCGTGTTGACTTCATTTTCCAGCGCTGCAAACTCCACCGGTGCAGTGCGTACACCTAAGTTATTAATCACGGTAGGTGAAATTTTAACACTGCCGGGGCCTTCATTTGCATCACTGTCTGACTCTTCATAAACAGGCACTAAATCCATACCCATAGGTGATAAACCCGGTTCATCACGACGATAATTACTGTCCATTGGTGCCACCCAATAAAGCGGCTCTTTTTTACTACTGGTTTTGTTATCGCTTGGCATAGTGTGCTCAGCTGGCAAGCTCAATAACATCCCGGCCGTCAGCGCTGCACTGCATATAGCCACCAATGACAATTTAAAATTAGTATTCATAGGTTAGCTCCTGCTGTGTTAAGTTCTTTAAGCTGGCGTCATCAGCACTGGCGTAATAATTTAACCGTGCAATAATAATTTTTTGATCAACGTGAATATTAAGTGCGTCTATTTTGGCATTTAATTCGCTGATCCGCGCTTGCATCACATCCGAAAAATTACCATCATCGCGGGTATAAGCATTAAGGGTCGCTTGGGATTGCTCGGCCATTTGCGGCAATAATTTAGTTTTATAGAGCGCTGCTCGCTGACTTAATCGTGTTAGTTGGCTGACTTCCTTAAAGTACATTCCTTGTAGCTTTTTAAGAGCAATTAATTTTTGTGTTTTTGCCTCTTCGCTATCAGCAATCGCGGCATTAACGAGTTGATCTTGGCGATTGTCGGTAAATAACGGTAAATCGATACTCACTCCCACAGAGAAAAGGTCGGCTCGCGAGCCCCCCATTGGCATATCATCACGATAACCATATCCCATATTCACACCAATTTGCGGTTTATAGCCTTGCTCAGCCACACTGATTTGAGTTTGCTTTGCCTCTATTGCATTATCAATCGCCATAATAGCGGGGTGCTTTAATAGCAATGCCATCAATTGCTGAAACTCTAACTCCGTGTAGTTTTTTAACGCTGAAACCTGTGAAAAGTCCTCACCAACAGGCTGGCTTAGCATGTCGATGGGCAACCATTGTGTTAACCGCTTTTTAGCACCTTGAAGCTGTTGATCAAGTTGCATTAGTTTATTTTCAAGGCGGGTTAGCTCTAATTGCGCACGAATAATATCTTGTTGGCGTGTTTTACCCACCGAGCTTACATAACTTGATTCGGTAATATCGATTAGCTGAGTAAACAACGCTTTGTCCTGCTCAATAAGTGCAATAGTTCGCTGCGCTCTGAACGCATTGAGCCATGACTCGGTCACTGTGGTTTTTACCTGCGCGAGTCTATCTTTACGAAGCCAAGGCTCTGCCGCAGCCGACTGAGACAGTGCTTTTTGCTGCAATGCTAAACTATCGCCTCGGCTTAACGATTGGCTAATTCCTACTTTAAATTGGGTCATATTTTCTTGATCAAAAGCAAAACCATTAGTGGGTAAGTTCATTAACCCTAGCGTGAGTACCGGATCAGGTAAGGTACCTGCGGCAATACTTTTTGCTTCAATTGATGCTTGTTTTTGTTTGCTGGCTTTAAGCCAAGGCTCATGGTTTAAGGCATAGTTAATTGCCTCATTTAAACTCAGTTCAGCACTGTGTACAGAGACACTAATGCTCAATAAGCTGCTCACACAAACGGCTTTTAATACTGCGAAGTGATTCATCACTTGCTCCACTTAAATTTAAAAAATAAAAAACGATTAAATTTTTAAGCAGATAGATGACAAAAAGCTAAATGGCTAGATTTTGAATACACCTATCCTGCGGTTATGCAGGCATAGGAGGACGATAAAGAGATCGTGCAAAATTAGGTTGGCGCTGCATGACAGCAAGGTGCACTTTTTCAGAGGGTAATTTAGAAGCTATAAATAGCGAGTTTACATGCAAGGCCGAATGCGAATTACAAGCACTCATCGGGCAACTGCAATCTTGGGTTAACGTGCTTTGCTCACTACAGCAATCCATAGACATGGTTGTTGTATCAGCGTCGTCACTCATTGCCATTTCACTATGCTGCATCGATGCATGGGTTGCCATGTTCATATGCGGCACATCACATACCATAGATACAGACGCAACGGCTTGACCCACAAAAGTGAGTAACAAAGTTAGCGTGAGTAAAATACAGTAAATACGTTGCAATGAATTAACCTAATAATAAATAGACATTTAAAGTTTATGGTAACTGGCTTTAAAACTCAATCATTAACTGGTTTTTACCATTGGCTTTATCAAGCTACTAGCCGCAATGGCGAACAGGCAATAGCCGGTAAAATACCAAAAACCAGTACCAAACTCAGCATGCATATTAAGTAAGTCTTCTGAGTTCGCGTTTGCATTACCAGCCATGTAAGCCACGATTAATGCAATAACAAACACATCCACCATACTCCATTTGCTCAAACTAATAATGACCTTACCAAGCTTGTACTTAAACGAAGTCTCTTTCAGTGCACAATAAAACAATTGAAGCAGCAGCTTAATTGTTGGGATCACTATTGAAAAAAACGCCACTAATATCGCCACTAAGTAGTTTTTGTTATCGGCCAGTTCGTTAACGGTGCCCCAAATACTACGCGTTTTTTGATAAGCGCTGATCTCACCTTCAAGTTTGTCTAATCCCAACATACTCGAGATCATCATTAGCATATTACGGGTGTTTTGATTTCCTTCATCTGCCAGCATTTCAATACCGGCTTGAGCAAGTTTAGATTTATCAATTTTGCCTTCCATACTCAACACCGGCTGTGTCACCCCGGGGATTAATAAAGCTAAGGCTATTAAAATAGTCGTGATAGGTAAAAATAAACGCATGGTGTAATACTAAGTAAAATCAATATGTGCCAATCATACCCAAACGCTTTGCGTTAGTCTTGCTCAATAATTTAATGGTTAACTGAGCTGTACTTTTTATGAAACAAAATAGATACTCATTATAATTGACTGAAAATCAGATAAATAGAGAGAACGATGTTGTTTTTTATTGGTTTAGGTATATTACTATGTTTATCGTTGGTGCTTGTCATAATTGAGAAAACAGCCCCAGTTGTAAAGATGGAGATAAACTTTGTTCATATCGTACTTTTCTTAGTTGCGGGTATGTTTGCTTGGGGTAGCCAAGAATATATTGCAACAGAATGGTTCGATTTGTACTTTAAAGAGGGGTTTTGGGTTCGCGTCTTTCAGGTCTTACACGTTGCATTAGCCATTGCTATAACATATCGTGGATTTGTAATTGGTGTAGGCATATATTTGTTGATTGGCGCTTATATTTTCGTTCAGTGGCTTATAACGGGGTAAGCCGCTGAACCATTAGAATAAATTCACTCCAAAATGGTGGCTAATAACTCATCCGCATATTGGCGCGCATCTAACATGGCTGTATACACCAGCTTTATATCTGATGCAGGGCGAATAGTCTCTAGCAACTTTTTAGCCAATTGCCAGTTATCTTCTTCTACTGCTTTTATTAAATGTAATGAGTTCCCCATCATGCCATCAAAACTTAAAAGTGCACCAGATAACTCAGCCCCTAAACTAAACTCTTTGGCAATAGCTTCCAGTTCCATATCTAAAATAGCATCAAGCACCGACATCAAGCCGACTAAATAGCCTTGCTCTGCAATAATCTTTCCGCCAGGCTCTAAAATCAATTGCATAAACTGCGCTCTACATAAACCTAAACGAGTAAGTTCACTAGGCTTGTCTGAGCCAAGTTCGCTCAGCGCCAGTACTCGTACAAACTTTCTAATAGAATCTTCCCCTAAATACACAACCGCTTGTGGAATTGACGTAATCACTAAATTTTTATTAGCAGAGCGAGCATTAACTAGTTTGAGAACACGTGCGGTTAAACCCACATCTTTAGAAATACGTTGATTAATTTCGTTAAAATCTAAGTCGGGCCGAGATGTGCAGCGCAATAAATCAAAAACCGCCATTTTTAACGGCTCAACATTACCGTAACTGAGCATTTCTGGCCGTGCAAAAAAGAATCCTTGAAAGTAATCGCATCCAGCTTCTTTAAGCTGCCTAAATTCGTCATAGGTTTCGATTCGCTCTACCACTATTTTAACCTCAGGGTGATTGCGTTTGAGCTTTTTAAGTAGCATGGTGGTTTTTATTATAGGCTCTTCTACTTCAAGCTTTATATAATCAACCAAACTGAGCAAAGGTTGCCATTTTTCATGCGCGTCATAATCATCTAACGCAAATACATACCCTGCTTTTTTTAGCTCAGTTACTCGTTGAGTAACAAGCTCGATATTTTCAGTACGCTCAACAATTTCAATTACAGTATTTTCAGGCTGCAATAATGTAGGTAAATCCTCTAAAAGCCCTTCGCTAGATAGGTTTATAAACACGGTCTGATTAAGCGCCAGCTTTTCCACCCCAACCAGCATTAACGCATTAAAAAAAAGTCGCCCAGTGGCCTGCCCGTCGGTTGTTCCCGCAGGAAAGGCATTATTAACTGAATCGCGATAAAGTAACTCAAAGGCAAAAATGCTTCTATCAGCATGAAAAATGGGTTGCCTAGCAATATATTGAGTAACCAAAATAGATGAATTTTTTACGTCTGGATTATTTGGCATTACCCTTCCTGTTTTGCAGTGATGTAAGCGTTATTTTTATTGTTATACCTAACCAGTATAGTGAAACTTTAAAGACTTGCTGCAATTTTAATTCGAATAAAAAACAAGCAACTAAGCCTAAATTTATATTCTTAAAATAAAAACCTTTATTAACCTTATTTTTTATAAGGTTTTGCTGCTATCAGTCGCTCTGAGCATACCCAAAGGTTATGGTTATAAGGTATAATGCTCTTATAAATTTTTTATAAACTCACAAGAGCCCCTAATATGAGCATTGAACAAGCCTTAATAGAGCGTAGCAACAACCAATGTGAACTCTGCGCAGCAACAGATAACTTAACTGTATACGAAGTACCTCCAGTTACCGAAGCTCATTCAGATAAATGCATTTACACCTGTCAAACATGTAAAGATCAAATTGAGGGCACCCGCGATTTAACTCCTACTCATTGGCATTGTTTAAATGACAGCATGTGGAGCCAAACACCGGCGGTACAAGTTGTTGCTTATCGCATGCTGACACGACTAGCAGCCGATAATGGCTGGGCACAAGACGCACTTGATATGATTTACCTTGAAGAAGACACATTAACATGGGCTCAGCAAGCGCTTGCTGAAGATGATGATATTAAACACATTGATAGTAATGGCGTAGTGCTACAAGCTGGCGATACCGTCACCTTAATAAAAGACTTAGATGTGAAAGGTAGCAGCTTAACGGCAAAGCGCGGTACTGCTGTGCGCAATATTGGCTTAACCAGCAACCCAGAACATATTGAAGGGCGTGTTGATGGACAACGTATTGTAATTTTAACTAAATACGTTAAAAAATAAGTAACGAATCAAGGCGCCTAGCGTCTTTTTTTATATCTCAACTTTCTGTATTGGCTGTATTTACAAGTTAAGCGATGATTAAGTAACTTAGCCGTATGCTACTGTTTATATCCGTAATTATATCTAGGAACTGTTATGTTCTCACCAAAGCCAAACTCAATCTTAAAGTCGGTTGCAGGCCTATGTTTTTTAGCAAGTGGCACACTTATGCTTAGCGCATGTAACGATGACACCGCACAGCAAAATAGCGCTGTGAAACAAACAACAGCCTCTCTACCAGTACAAGTTAGCTACCTAGATCGCAGCCTATTAGCGCCTAATTCACAGCTAACCGTTACCTTGGTTGATGTGTCAAAAATGGATGTGGCAGCAACCGTTATTTCTGAGCAGGTAATTGATTTAGTAGGCGCACCGCCGTATAAAGTAGAGCTTGAATACAACCTTGAAAAAATTGATCCAGCCCATCGCTACAGCGTGCGCGCAACCATTAATAATCAAGGAAACTTACTATACACCAGCACAACAAGTAACTCGCCTTTTGCTAATACGGCCTCATCAGAGCCTTTAGAAATTATTGTTTCAAAAGTAGCGCCAAAGCCAGACGTTGACTTAGTAAATACCTACTTCAAAGCCGTTTCAATCGACGGCAATCCCGTTGAAGTGAATACTAAAGAGCCATTTATTCAATTTAATAGTGACAACACTGTGCACGGTTTTTTAGGGTGCAATAACTTTAATGGCGGTTATGAAGTATCGAAGCAAACGGTTACTTTTACGCAGTTAGCTACCACGCAAAAAATGTGTCATGACAATATGGAACAAGAAAGCGCCATGGCGGGTGTGCTGCAAGCAGCAACGCAATGGCAAATTAACGGTGAAAAATTAGTATTACAAAATGAGGCAGGCAAGCAACTTGCAACCTTTAACGCTGTTTACTTTTAATTAAGCGTAACAATACTCCGCATCTAAGCAGAACAGTATAAAGCCCAGTTAAACTAGGGTCTGTTGATCTTTCAAGGTCAAATTTGCAGCAGTCTGTTTGGTATTTAGGCAAGGCAGAGCCTATGTGGTGTGGTTATTCCCCATAAATAGGCGATAACGCAGCATCAATGCCAAACAGGCGCTGCCCGAAGGGTTCTGCCTAAGGGCGGTTTACTCTTTGTTGCCTACATGGATGTAGGTAAGGGGCGTGAGCAGGACGCGGAAGCTTTGCTCGGTTTTTACTTAGCCCACTAGGTTACAAACCTCGCGCCGCGATTAAACCGCCCCTAGTTTGAACAAATTTTAATCCGCAAAGGTCAACAGACCCTAGGCTTATTTATTTTTATTCGACAACTAACTGCTCGCTGCGATAAAAGCCACTTGGCTTACTCAACAAGCTTACTAGTTCAGGTAACACGTCATCCATAGTTTGTTTCAGCTTCCAGGGTGGATTTATCACTATCATTCCAGAGGCGGTCATACCATGTACTTCTGTATCTGCTTCAGTACCTAATTCAAATAATTGAATATTTTTAATGCCCGCGTCAATTAAACCCTGCTCCATATTATCAATACGTTCTCTGTCCACAACCGGATACCAGATCATGTAAGTCCCTGTTGCAAAGCGTTGATGTGCTTTAACAATGGTTTGTACTACCGTATTGTAATCGTCTTTTATTTCATAAGGTGGGTCTATTAACACACAGGCTCTGCGCGAAGCTGGCGGTAACAAACCAATTAAGCCTGCAAACCCATTTTCGCCGCGTACACGAATAGAGCGCTTACCTTGCATGTTTTCTTCAAGTAAGACTAAATCTCGCGGATGCAGCTCAAAAAACCAGCCCTTATCTTGACGGCGTAAAAAGTGCTCGGCTATTTTTGGTGAGCCTGGGTAAAACGCCAGCGATGCGCTCTCATTAAATGATTTTATTAGCTCAATATAGTCATTTAAGGCACTGTGTTGGCTAGTATGTTGCCACAGTTTTTCAATGCCATCTTGGTACTCTTGGGTTTTTTGCGCGTCAGGTGCAGCAAGCTCAAAAAAACCAGCCCCCGAATGCGTATCAATATAGTCAAGCGGCTTATCTTTAATTGTTTGATAACCCAGTACTTGCGCTAACACTAAATGTTTAAGTACATCGGCAGGGTTGCCCGCATGAAAGGAGTGTCTGTAACTAAGCATTATTTATTTTCACCATACGCTATTTAATAAAATCAGTGAACCATAAGCA
The DNA here is from genome assembly GCF_000518425.1 of Pseudoalteromonas sp. 23_GOM-1509m. NCBI lineage: Bacteria > Pseudomonadati > Pseudomonadota > Gammaproteobacteria > Alteromonadales > Pseudoalteromonadaceae > Pseudoalteromonas > Pseudoalteromonas sp. 23_GOM-1509m. The sequence goes on along the minus strand of NZ_JADO01000008.1, from coordinate 56,987 downwards.
CACTACTTTGACAATCGATACCAGCAAAAGCGGGGGTTTACGTGAACCGCTTCTGAATGAAAAAGCCAATAGCGTGAATTATCCCTTAACATAGAATAAAAATCACCTAAAACCAGCGTAAATGCTGGCAAATAAACACACTTTGCTTTACATTTGCATGACATTAATTACAGTTATATGAGCGCATTTATGAACAACAACACTCTTCAACAACTCGAACAACTGATCGACCAACTAATTACCCGTAATAATCAGTTACAAACTGATATTTCAGAGCTTAAAGAGCAAAACAGCAAGCTACTTGATGAAAATGAGTTATTGCAGTTAGAAGCCCTTGAAAATGAAGAAAAACAAAAAGATGCAAGTACTACCTTGTCATCATTGTTAGATAAATTACAAAGCGCGCAACAGGCAAGCTAATGTCTGAGCTGCAAAACCAGCGAGTCACTGTTGAATTGCTTGGTAAAGAGCAGCAATTTGCTTGTCCTGCGGGGCAAGAAGAGGCACTAAAAGCGGCCGCCAAAAATCTGAATGATTTAGTTGAACAAATGAAACAACGTTCAACAGTCAGAAACGATCAAAAAGCATTACTTATGGCTGCCTTAAATTTAAGCCACGAATTGCTTGAAGCGAAAACTCAAAAATCAGTTGAGCTTGAATATCAAGATCAACTGATTGATAAATTGAGTCAGTACTTAAGCTCGAACTCTGAGCACACTAAATAAAAGCGCATTTTGCGCTTTTATTGTTTTTACCGTCAAAAATACAGCTAGAGATAAAGATGCAACTATTTTTAAGTAAAGCTCAAAAAATAGGTAAGTGCTTACTGCCTTTAATTTGCTTGTTTATGCAAACAAAAAGCGAGGCAGCAATTGAGTGGCAACCGTTGTCAGCTAATATTCAATTTCTTAAGCAACCTGAAAGGCTTCGTTTTTACGACTCTAACCAAGTATTAATTGAAGGCAGTGAATGTGCATTACTCGTTGATGCCAGTGGTAACTTTGCGGCAGTAGAACAACTGGTAACTGAGCTAAAACAACGTCTAAAGACGCCTTTGTGTTATTTAGTTGCAACCCACTTTCATGACGATCACTTACTGGGGATGGCGGTTATGCAGCATTACTTCCCAGACGCAAAACTTATTACTCACCAACAAGTCGCTAACGACTTTTCGCTTTACCAGCAAGCTTTAACAGACAAGCTAGAGGGATTCGAGAAAAGCATTGAGCTGAGCTATCAACGATTAGCCACCTTACCCGATGCTGAGCAAGTTCAATGGCGAGAAAAGCTTACCCGCGCTAAAAAGCGCTTATTTCGCTGGCAAGACTATCAATTAACACCACCAAAAATGAGTATTAGTGAATCTAAAACGTTAGATTTAGGTGGCTATACACTCACTATAAACCCGCACCAGGCACATACTAATGGCGATTTAACACTACTTGCCGACAAAGGTAAAACCTTAATTGGTGGTGATATCATCGATTGGTTACCCTACCCTGGGCATGGCGAGCTTAAGCAATGGCAACGCTTATTAAAAAAATATATAAATAATAATACGCTGTCACTTTTTATTCCTGGGCATGGCGATTTAGTCGATAAAGTTAAACTAAAACAGTCACTCACGTTTTTAGAAGCGATTACGGAGCATGCTAAAAACAACCCTGAAGCTAGTATTGAGCAATTACAAAAAAACTTCCCTATTGAGGCACTAAAACCTTATCAACAAGAACCACTTGATATAAAATCAAGTCACTTATTTTTGCAATCGGGATTACTTCGCGCTAAAAACAGTCAATAACTGAACACAATGGATTGTGTTAAAATATGGAAATATATTTTTTAAAAAGGAACAAAATGCGTCACTTGATCTTATGCTTTGCCATTGTATTGCTATGCAGCTGTAAAACCACTCAGCCAGAGATCATTGCGCCTGCAGTTCCCACACCTGTAGAGTCAAAACCGGCATTATCAAATACGCCGACCTCTAAAAACACTCACAAAGTCATTAATAAAAAAGCCCCCCCCAAAGCCCCTGAAATAGCTCAACCCACAGAGTTATGGGCACATATTGCTGATAACTTACATTTACCGGTTGAGCAAAATCAGGCGTTAAAAAAACGCATTAACTGGTATTTAAAACAGCCTAATTATTTAAAAATAGTGTCTCGACGTGCAGCGCCTTTTTTATACCATATTGTAAAAAAAGTTGAGCAAAAGCGCTTGCCGATGGAGCTCGCCTTGTTACCGTTTGTAGAAAGTGGCTTTAGACCTACCGCACGCTCAAGCGAGCACGCTGTGGGAGTGTGGCAACTCGTTGCAGCAACCGCGCATCATTTTGGGGTTAAATCAGATCAATGGTACGACGGACGCCAGGATGTATTAGCCTCAACCGATGCGGCACTTGATTACTTGAGCTATTTACATAAACGTTTTGATGGTAATTGGCTACATGCACTTGCGGCCTATAATACCGGTGAAGGCCGAGTTAAGCGCGCTATAAAACGCAATCAAAAACGAGGTAAATCAACTGACTTTTGGGCACTAACACTGCCAAAAGAAACCGCTGACTATGTACCAAAACTATTAGCACTGAGCTATTTAGTGAAACACCCTAAGGCAAATTTTAAACGGCCAAAGCTTCCTTATAAAGCACTGACTACCTCGCTAAATGTGGCAAAACAGTTTGATTTTTCAGTTATGGCCAAGCTCTCTGGCATGGGCGCCAAACAACTGCATGCCCTTAATCGGGGTTATTTAAAAAATCAAAGCTCTCCCCATGGACCGCACACTCTGTTATTACCTATAGAGCAACAAGCTTTATTAAAAAACCGCTTTTTTAAAGCCAATTTTGCAGGCGAATACATCGTTAAGAAAAATGACACGCTGTACGGTATTGCTAGGCATTTTGGCCTGCCTTTAGAAGTATTAAAACAGCTCAATAATAAGCAAAATAACTTTATTGGCGTTGGCGAAAAGCTTATTTTAGGGGAGCCGCAAACTTTGCCTGAGTCGCTCACTATTAACTATAAAATAAGCCCTTATCTAGAACAAAAAGAGCAAATCATTCCAACCATCGAGGTAGATTACCACGTAAAACCCGGTGACAACCTTTGGAATATAAGTCAGTTATACGGCGTTGCTCATAGCGATTTAGCGCGTTGGAATAAATTATCTGCCTCAAGCGTATTAAAACCTGGTACTCAGTTGGTTTTATTTATACCTCAAGCCGCGACACCTAAAACTACACCGGCGAAAAAAGACCTGTTACTCGACTTACAAAATACATTAAATCATCCACGTTAAGTTTCTAAAGCGCAGTATTTCGCGTAAAATTGCCTTTAATTAATTTAAAACTCAAAGAGACAAGCATGCAAATCAGTAAAAATTCGGCCGTTGAATTTCATTACACCCTAAGCGAAGCGGGTGAACAAATCGAAAGCAGCCTAAACGACGCGCCATTAAGTTATATTCACGGCAGCGAAGGCATGCTTCCAGGTTTAGAAACCGCACTTGAAGGTAAAGCCGCTGGTGATAAATTTAGCGTTACGTTATCTCCAAGTGAATCATACGGTGAGCGTGTTGATGACTTAATTCAGCGCATTCCGCTTAAGCACCTTCAAGGTGATGTAAAAGTATGGAAACCAGGCATGACTGCTATGGTGCAATCAAACCAAGGTCGCCACCAAGTAACCATTGTAAAAGTAGGCCGCTTTAATGCTGATTGTGATTTAAACCACCCATTTGCTGGTAAAACGCTGACTTTTGATGTTGAGGTTGTCTCAGTTCGAGAAGCAACAAACGAAGAGATTTCTCACGGCCATGTTCATGCTGAAGGTGGTTGCGGCCACGCACATTAATTGCTAATTAAAGGAACAAGTATGTCAAAAGTTGCAATAGTAACCGGTGGCTCTAAAGGCATTGGCTTTGCTGTGGTTCAGCGATTATTAACGAGCGGCTATCAGGTTCATAACCTAGATATTGAACCCAGTGAGAGTGGTGCTTTTCATCAATGTGATGTTAGTAATGTAACCGCCGTACGTCAGTGTATACAGGCTATTATTGAAAAAACACAACGCATTGATGTACTTGTTTCAAATGCTGGCAAGCACCTAAGTGCCACAATTGAGCAAACCGATGAAGCGACATTCGATGCGTTAATGGCACTGAATGTTAAAGGTGCGTACGCGGCTATACAAAGCGTATTACCAGCCATGAAAGCACAACATGATGGCGCTATTGTGTTAATTGCCTCAGATCAGGCCATTATTGGCAAACAAAACTCATTTGCTTATAACCTGACTAAACATGCATTGGCTTCGATGGCTAAAACCACCGCCTTAGATTACGCAAGCTTTAATATTCGCACTAATGCCGTGTGTCCTGGCACCATAGAAACGCCATTATTTCATAATGCGATTGATGCATACTGCAAAAAAAGTGGCGCAAATAAGGCAGATATTGTTGCCGAAGAAGCTGCTTTACAACCACTTAATCGTTTAGGTCAAGCCGATGAAGTTGCAGCACTGGTAAACTTTTTAGTAAGTCCAGAAGCCAGCTTTATTACCGGCAGTTTGCAACGCATTGATGGCGGTTACACAGCGCAATGAGTACTAAAATTATTGACCCGCATGTGCATTTTTTTAATTTGCTGGAGGGTCAATACACCTGGCTGCAAGGTGCTAACCCACCCGCTTGGCCTAACTTAGATAAAATAAAACAACCGATTAGCGTTGCTAAACTAATCAAAAGTACGGACTTTGAACTCGTTGGTTTAGTGCATATAGAAGCTGGCTTTGATAATGAGCAACCTATTAATGAATTAAACTGGTTAGCAAAGCATATAAAAAGGCTACCTTACAAAGCGATTAGCTTTGCAACAATTAACCAGCCAAATAACGCATTTAAACTAGCACTTAAACATCTAAAACATTCATCCCTTGTCGGCATTAGAGATATCACTGAAGGTCATGATGCCACGCGCTTATTGAACCCTCATTGTCTCGATAACCTGCGCCACTTGAGCCACTTAAAACTGCATTTTGAAGCGCAATTTGAAGTAGAAAACCTCAACATCACCGAACAGCTCATCTCTTATGCCAGCCAAATTACTGATTTACAAATCATCATTAATCACGCGGGGCTTGCACACAACCTTACTAACTGGCAACGCGCCATTGAATTACTCGCACAGCAACCTAATATTGCGATTAAGTTTTCAGGTTTTGAATTGCTTATGCTTAATAGCGAGCAGCAAACCCAATGCTTTACACATATTTTAAAGCATTTTGGTATGCATAGAGTGATGCTTGCCAGCAACTTCCCCGTGTGCCAAATTTATTTTAACTACAATGAGTTATGGCATCATTATCGAAGCCTATGTAGCGATGATCTTACATGGCAACATTTGAGTTACAAAAATGCTGCGCGCCTCTATCAACTCTAAATGAAAACCGCTATATTTAGCTCAACAGTTTAAAAAACGAGCATACGTATGGCCATTTTTAATTCATCTTCTCTCAAATACACATTACTCTCTTTATCGCTAGCCACTTTATTGACCGGTTGTGGCGGTGGGGGCAGTGACAATGCGACCAACCCAACAACTAACAACGGTGGCTGGACTTCAGGCGTATTTGCCAGCTCAGAGCAATTTAAAGGTCAATGCCAAGCAATTAATGAAAAAAACTGGCTACGCTCTTGGAGTAACGAAACCTACTTATGGTACGACGAAATTATTGATACTAATCCGGCATTAACGTCAGGCGTCATTGATTACTTTAATACTTTAAAAACGGAGCAACTGACTGAGTCGGGTGCGAAAAAAGATAACTTTCACTTTAGTTTGCCAACCGATGAGTGGCAAAGGCAAAATCAATCAGGCCTAAGCTTTGGTTATGGCTTTAATATAAAAATAATCGCTGGTAGTGCGCCGCGCCAAGCAATTGTTAGCTATACCGAGCCAAATACCCCTGCTAGTAATCAAAATATTATTAGGGGCTTTGAGCTTTTAGAAGTTGATGGTGTTGATTTTATTAACACGACCTCATCAAGCGAGGTAGCTATTATTAACGCAGGTTTATTCCCAGAACAAACAGGTAAAGTTACCGAATTTGTATTTAGGGATATCAGCACTAATGAAAATCGCATTGTTACGCTCACATCTCAAAATATCGAGTCGCAACCAGTAATGAACGTACGTACTGATTTAGCAAACGGCGATGTGGGTTACTTTCAATTTAATAGCCACAACGCGATAGCCGAAACGCAGCTTTACAACGCCTTTAACCAACTCGCTGCCAGCAGCATTAAAGATTTAGTCATTGATGTGCGCTATAACGGCGGTGGTTTGTTACAAATGGCCAGCCAAGTAGGCTATATGGTGGCAGGTAGCAATACCCAAGGCAAAATATTTGAACGCACTATTTTTAACGATAAATACCCCAATACCAACCCTATCACAGGGCAAACACTGACCCCCATGCCCTTTACAAATCGTTTTGTCGGGTTTGAAAATAACCCTGCAATAGCTGCAGGCACCCCATTACCAACGTTAAATTTAGATCGGGTATTTGTACTCACCACCAGCAGTACCTGCTCAGCCAGTGAGGCTATAATTAACGGGCTGCGCGGAGCCGATGTTGAAATCATTCAGATAGGGGCTGGCACCTGTGGTAAACCGTATGGCTTTTACCCAACCGATAACTGCGACACTACTTATTTTACCATTCAATTTACTGGCGAAAATAACAAAGGTTTTGGTGAATATTCAGATGGCTTTGCACCGCAAAATACCATTGATAATGCGCGCCAGCCCGTACTTATTGCAGGCTGTGCTGTTGCCGATGACTTTAGCAAACGCTTAGGTGATGCAAGTGAAGGCTTACTTAATACCGCACTTAGTTATAGAGCAACCGGCAGTTGCCCAGCCCCAAGCTCAATAAATAGTGTTCTCGGTTTTGCGCCCACTATCGCCACCGATATGCCTGAAGTAAAAGACGCGCGAATTCAGACTGTACTTAAACAGAATATTATTCTTAGCGATAACATGAGATAAGCAATGAAGATTTTATTAGCAATAACTGCAATTTCGCTATTTTTAAGTGGGTGCTTAGCACAAAGCTCAGAGCCCACACCTAAATTGCAACATGCGTTACTAATTGAGCCTAATAGCGCTAAAGTAGCCGACGCAATTGCGCAGCTGCTGCATAGCTCGCAGGTTCAATTAGCAGACGATGTTTTTGTCACCTCAAGCTCGGTTACCCTTGAGCAACTTAATCATAAAGATCCTCAGGGCAACCCTATTATGGGCAAGCAACTTAATATGCCTGACCAGTTTGAGCTCGTGACTAAGGGAGAGCGCTGTTTTGTTCGCCACCTTGATAGCAAAGCAACCATTGAACTAAAACAAGTACTTTGTAAAATAAACCCACAGCGATAAAAAAGCCGGTAAGTGACAACTCACTTACCGGCTATTCATAAATAGAGCTATTTAACCTGAACTCTGGATAATAAATCCATCTCAAGCAGAGTTCAGGTTATTTATTTTATTTCTACGCGTTGTGAGCGCATTACAATTTCATCATTAAGCTCAATCCCAAGGCCTGGTTCTTCAGATACTTCAAAAAAACCATTTTTAGGTTGTGGATCTTGTAAGCATAGCTCTCTATTCCACTTTTTAATCGCGTAAGTATGATGCTCGTGAATTAAAAAGTTAGGGATCGCTGTTTCTAAGTGCAATGATGCCGCCGTTGCAACCGGCCCTCCACATACGTGTGCCTGAATACGCACATCAAAAATATCAGCGTAATCACATACTTTTTTAGTTTCGGTAAAGCCACCACATAAGCCGATATCTGGCTGTAATACATCAATACTTTGATCTTCTAAATAAGGACGTACACCCCAGCGGTTATACAAGCGCTCGCCGCCTGCAATAGGCACAGCCACTTTGTCAGCCACTTTTGCATGTAATGAATGGTTTAGGTAATTCACCGGCTCTTCAAAATACATACAGTCAAATTCTTCTGCAATTTCACCAATTTGAATTGCCGATGTCGCCCCTGGTAAGCTATGACATTCAAAAATAATATCTACTTCGTCACCCACGGCTTCACGAATAGCCTGCATACGAGCGCGGTATAGTTTCATTTCTGGACGAGAAATAATATTTGTGCGGTCGTAATAGGTGTTGCCGTCTTTATCGTATTGAATTGGATCGACCTTTACCGCATCGTAACCTTCCGCCACCGCTTTTAGTGCCGCTTCTGCATATTCTTGTGGCTGTACCAGCGCTTTAAATTCACTGTCCCAGTCAAACTGCAGCTGTGATGCATAAGTACGCAGCTTGTCGTTAACTTTACCGCCAAGCAACTGATAAACCGGTAAACCTAATGCTTTACCTTTTATATCCCAAAGTGCCGTATCAATCGCACTCATTGCTGCGTAAACCACCGGCCCACCGCCTAGACCCCAAAAACTTTCACGTAACATTCGCGACCATAGTTTTTCAGTTTGAAACGGGTCATGGCCAATTAAAAAGGCATCGGCCATTTCTTTGATCATCGCAGCAGCGGCACTGTGGCCTAAATCGTACGCAAGACCTGCTTCACCCACACCGCTAATACCTTCATCGGTATGAATTCGAACAAATACCGGCGTCCATGCAGGACGATCAGGGCAATGAATATCAAAGACTTCAACGCGATTTACTTTCATAAAAATTCCTTATTAACCTTCAGTGGGTTATTTTGCAAAACTAGGATCAAGACGATACGCTTTTCGTAACATGGCAGGCCATGCTAGCTGGCCCCCTGTACTTCCGCTGTGAACGACGTTCGCTTGGTTATAAATGTTATCAATAATAGCTTGAGGCACAGCAGTCGCTTCTTGCGCACTTGATTGAATGGCTAACTGTATTTCACAGGCACGCTGAAGGTCATAAAAGCGCATAAACGCATCGCCTACCGTTGGGCCTACTGTTAAACCGCCATGATTCACCAATAGCATATGATTGGTGCTACCTAAATCTGTTTGCAGGCGTTTACGCTCATCGTCATTCACCGCTAGGCCTTCATAACCATGGTAAGACAGAGATGGCAATGAAAACATCGAATACTGACTTAACGGTAACAGCCCTTCTTTTTGTGTTGCAACTGCAATGGTTTCTTTAGTGTGTAGGTGTATTACGCAATGGGCATCCTCGCGTACTTCATGAATGGCACTGTGAATGGTGAACCCCGCAGGGTTAATATCAAATGGAGTGTCGTCAATAATGCGGCCATTTAAATCAACTTTAACTAAGTTAGATGCAGTGATCTCATCAAACGTTAAACCAAACGCGTTTACTAAATAATGATCAGTGCCCGGTAGGCGAGCAGAAAGGTGCGTATAAATTAAATCCCCCCAACGAAAATGGTCAACTAATCGATAACATGCGGCTAAATCAACACGTAGTTGCCACTCTTGTTCTGATACTTTATTTTTTAAATTGAGCTGGGGTAAATCAAACATAACAAGCCTTTTAAAACACAGCATAGCGCTAGTGATTGTAGATGTTTAGAAGTCTAAATGAGTATTAGCATGATGGCAATCACCAAATAAAAAAGCCACACATAGGTGTGGCTCTTTTTAATTAGCGTTAACGGTTATTGTACTTTTGATAGGTAATCGGCAATCGCTTCAAATTCTTCATCAGTCACAGTCGCAACCATCGCTTTCATCGCCATAGACATACCGTTGTTACGAGCGCCTGACTTGATGTCTTTCATTTGCGCTACTAAATATTCTTTGTTTTGACCATTTAGTTTAGGGTACATCGCCATTATAGGTGCTTTACCTTCTGCACCATGACATGTTTGACAATTTTTAGCTGTGTAAAGTGCAGCGCCATCTGCAGCGGCTGCTGAATATGAAAAACTTGCGGCTAAACCAATACCCGCGCCTAATAAAAGTGTTTTTATCTTGCTCATTGTATTTACTCTTCTTTTTACGGTTAAAAAAAACGGTTGTGATTATTGTAGTCAATAAATCTTTAAAAAGCATACGTCCTTGGTAAGGTTTGACGATCAATCAGAACAAATACGTGTATCCCTCATAAAACACATACTAGCTTGCTTTAACTGAGCAGATACTTAATAGGCTTACCAAATAAGATCGTCTGGCACTTCAAAATCAGCATACGGATCGTCTTCATCTTTGGCTTTATTTTCAGGCTCAACATGAAACACAATATACTTTTCATCCACCTCAGCCACTTTACGCGCAGGCTCATCTTCTAATACGTAAAACTGACCTTCTAACACACAAATAGCTAAACGCCCGCCCGAGAGCGCCTTTTGCGTTTGCTCATTCACATCAAGCCCTTTCACTTTATTTTCATAAGTGAAGTTAAAGGTACGCTCACCGCGAATTGACTCTTGATTATGATGCTCTAAAATTTGCTTAACACGGGCGACTTGCTCGCGCTGCTTTAATTCTTCTTGGCGCGCTTTATTGAGCTCTTCAGCTTTTTGCTGCTGCTCCAACTTAGTTTGCTGAATATGCTTTTGTAAATCGTTCGGGTTGCTCGTCGCTCCCTTCTTTTGCTTTTTCTGTTGCTTGCGCTTTTCTGATTTAGCAACTTTAGCTTTATGTGATGTTGTTAAACCAGCTTGGAGCAATTGCTCTTGTAGTGACCCCATGGCGTGTTCCCACTAAAAACGAATATTAATGCTATTTTAATCACCAACGAGCGTAAATAACAGCGCTATTGGTATTAATCTAACAAACTACTGAAAACAAAGCATGATTTAGCGCAATAAAGGTTAATTTATGAAAACCCTAGCAGTTTTGTATATAATGCAGCTCAACTAATAAGCAATGTATATGGCAGTTAATGCGCTTACCTCACCTACTCATCTGTTCAGTTTTCATTTTTTTTGTTTTATACGCACCACAGCCATTATTAAGTTTATTTGCAACTGAATTTAATGTTGCTCCTGCTGTTGCAGGCAGCTTAATGACGGCCACTATGTTGCCTTTAGCTATTGCCCCTTTGGTATATGGACTGTTTTTAGCTAAGCGAAACCCTTTATTGATATTACGCTTCGCTATGTTGTTACTGGGTGTGGGTTGTATCTTATTTATTTATGCCCCGAGTTTTGAATTACTTCTACTGGTAAGGTTTTTACAAGGACTGACTTTACCTGCCGCATTGACTGCCATGACCAGCTTTATTGGTATGAGCTATCAAGCCGATACATTACAAAAAAATATGACGCTATATATAGGTAGTACGATTGTCGGTGGTTATTTTGGTCGTGTATTGGCTGCGCTCTTTAGCGATGTTTGGTCGTGGCAGAGTTTTTATTACCTAATAGCAGCCATGCTGATTATTCTAGCGTTAAGTATTCCCCATAAACGTTTTAATCTCGTTAAATCAACCGAGGTTTTATCACCATTAGATTATATAAAACAACTTAAAGAGGGCTCTGCACTTAAGCTCTATGGTGCCATTTTTTGTATGTTTTTTTGCTTTGCAGCATTATTAAACTACTTGCCTTTTATTTTAAAAAATACCTTTTTAATTAATAACACGCGCGACATTGGCTTTGTTTATAGTGGCTATTTGGTGGGGGCTTTGGCTTCTATTTTCACTCCTTGGCTATTAAAAAAAATGACTTCAGCCTGGCGATTGTTGGCCGCGGTATTCGTGTTTTATAACCTCAGTATTGTGTTATTAATGAGTCATTCACTGTTGTTGTTTTTAATTGCATTCACACTCTTTTGCGGCGCTATGTTTGTGATTCATTCCACAGCGGCACCACTGGTTAATAAAATCAGTCACGCACCGCCAAGCGTTACCAACGGGTGCTATGTATCATTTTATTACAGCGGCGGCGCACTGGGCTCGTTATTACCAGGGGTGGTTTATCAAACTCATGGACAAACGGCGTTTATGGCAACATTACTCGCTGTATGTTTGTGTGGACTGGGGCTTATTTTGTGGGCTCAACGCGATGGCAAAAACATCACCCGCGGCTGATGCTCAGTAAAGTCAAAAAAACGCAGTAAATCAGGCTTAGTTAATAACCATGTTTGGGTATTTTCAAACGGGTGGCAATGAAATAAATCGCCAAACCAAATATCTTGATCAAGCCAAAGCGTTACATCACGCTGTTTGTCGTTCATTAAGCTGAGCATTGACACGCAACCCGGTGCAACCTTTAAGTACTTAGCCAAGCGCTCATTAGAGGCAAAGCCTAAGCGCGATAGCCCTTGCTGTTTGGCAAGTGACTTTAAATCCAACTGTTTATCATGCGCGGTGATCACTAAAAAATGACGCTTACCTTCATTGTCTCGCAAAAATAGGTTTTTTAAGCGTGTTCCTGGGCGGTTTACCATCAGTTCATCGGCATCTAAACTGCCATGTAGCGCTGGATGTTCTATTACGTCATATTCTATATTTAGTTGGGTTAACACTGCCGCTAGTTTTTGTTTATCCGCTAACATATTACAAACAACGCCCTCTTAATTGCACACTTAAATCACGCCATAGTACTTCGTTTATTTCATGCTTATCTGCACAATAGTTACGCTGTGCTAGTTCTTTATTAAGAAACTCTACCGCTTGATCTTCTAATTGTAATTTTAAAACACTCGACTCTTCAAAATGCTCTTGCTCAGCAAAACGCTGAACATCACTGCGGGTTAGTTTTTTATTAATATTAATTTGCTCACGACTTTTAGCCTTTACAGAAACCACATAAGCAAAAAGCTTGTTACCTTGCTCATCAAGGGTGTCATAAAATTGTTTATTATTAATTTCGTAGGGCGGTTCATCTACTGAACTGGCACAACCAAAAAGGAAAATCATGAAAACTAACGCGTATTTTTTCATTATGTATTGTCGTTTTAGTAAATATTTAGCTCGAGTTTAACAAAAATTAGTTAAAACGGAAAAATTTGTGAAAAAATACTTGACCAAAAACGTAAAAATATTTAAAGTTCACCCCGCTTGAGACTCAGCACTTAAGCATTTACATTGTATGTAAATTAGGAATGTGGGGCTATAGCTCAGCTGGGAGAGCGCCTGCCTTGCACGCAGGAGGTCAGCAGTTCGATCCTGCTTAGCTCCACCACTTTCCTACTCTCTCCCCTAAGTAATATCCTTATTTTTATATTCTAAATAAATTTCTCTGTTAATAATTTTTTGCCCTGTTTTAATCTTTATGTTTGCTTAGTTGTTTGATTTTGCTAAATCGAGATCAAAAATGCCGAGCAAAAGCCCGGCATTTTTATCGTTTATTAGGTTGGGTAAGTTATTCGCGAACTTGACCAACACCATTAACTAAATATTTTTCAGTGGTTAATGACTCAAGCCCCATAGGACCATAAGCATGTAGCTTAGTCGTTGCAATACCAATCTCTGCACCTAAGCCTAGTTGTGAGCCATCAGAAAAGCGTGATGACGCATTAACCATAACAACCGACGCATCAACACTACGTTGGAATAACTCTGCCGCCGCATCGTTCTTAGTACAGATAACTTCAGTATGATTTGAACCGAATTGAGCAATGTGCTCAACGGCTGCATCAAAACTTGGCACAATACGAATTGCTAACTCTAAGTCTAAGTACTCTTCACCAAATTCGTTATCTGCAAGTACAGTGGCATTATCAAAATATTCAGCCGCTTTAGCGTCAGCATTAATTTTTACACCTTCTTGACGAAGTACAACTGCACACAAATTTAAAAACTCATCAGCAACATCTTGGTGTACTACTAACCCTTCTAAGGCATTACATACACCAGTACGCTGAGTCTTACCATTAAGTAGTAGATTAAGTGCCACTTCTAAGTCTGCATCTTTATCTACGTATAAATGACACACGCCTTTAAAGTGCTGAATAACAGGAATTGTACTGTTTTCTGTTACATAGTTAATAAGCCCTTCACCGCCACGTGGGATAATTAAATCAATACTGTCGCGTTGCTGCATTAATTCCATTAGTAAAGCACGGTCAGGATCTGGAATAACTGAAATTAGCGCCGTTGGCAAACCATGTTTAGTAAGCACGCTGTGCATTACACTAGCAATGGCTTGTGAGCTTTTAAGCGCTTCTTTACCACCGCGCAAAATAACACCATTACCCGATTTAAAGCACAATGCGCCAGCATCAGCCGTTACATTAGGTCGTGCTTCGTAAATCATACATACCACGCCCAGTGGTACACGCATTTTTCGAATTTTAATGCCATTTGGACGTTCAGTGATATCTCGTAACTGGCCAACCGGATCATCAAGTGAAACAATCACTTCGATACCTTCAGCCATCGCTTCAATGCGCTCATCATTCAATGTTAAACGGTCTATCATTGACGCTGCTAAATTATTGTCACGCGCAGCGCTTAGGTCACTTTCGTTTTCTTTGATTATAAATTCTTTTTGATCTCTTAATGCCGCTGCCATATCGGTTAACACGTTGTTTTTAGTCTCGGTATCGAGTAAAGCAAGTGTATGTGCAGCTTTTGCTGCTTGGCGTGATATATCCGTAATTAAACTCATGACTTCTCCAATAATGCGATATCTTTTTCTGAAATAATTGGTCCAATTGAATCCTGCATTTTTTCGCTGAATTCACTCTGCTCGTTGTCTGCAATAAAGTTTAACAAGCAGCTACTGTAATTTGCTGTGGCTTTAGCTAAACGCGTACCATCTTCACTGCGAACTAAGATAGTATCGCCCACAGCAAACTCGCCATGTACTTCCTTGATCTCATCGCCTCGTAAACAGCCATCTTCGCCTTCTAGCGAATCATCAAATGACCCATCGACAACCACTTCACCTTGTTCATTTGCGGTATGTGTCATCCAGTGAATAGAGTCTTGCATTGGTTTTTCATAAGGCAAGAACACACTACCTGGATTTTCGCCCGCTAATAAACTAGTAAAGGTTTCTTCTTTAAAGCCGTTAATAATATACGTTGCAATACCATGTGATGTGGCTTTTTCTGCCGCTTCAATCTTGGTTTTCATACCACCGGTGCCTACTGCACTGGTAGCACATCCTGCCATAGCATAAATAGAATCATCAATTGATTTTATTTCAGGCAATAATACGGCATCGTCATGCAGATTTGGGTTTTTGTCGTACAGCCCATCTACATCTGAAAAAATCATTAATGCGTCAGCGTCAGCGGCAGCTGCCACCATCGCTGATAAGTTATCGTTATCACCCACTTTTAAATCATCTGTTGTCACCGCATCATTTTCATTAATGATAGGTAGCACGCCGTGTTCTAACAAGGTAAATACAGTTTCACGAATACTTTGATAGCGCTCACGGTCACGTAGGTCACCATGAGTTAATAGTAGCTGCGCCGAAGGAAAATCAAAGAAACGATCCCACATGGCCATCATTTCTGTTTGCCCTGCTGCTGCCATGGCTTTTTTCATAACAACTGAGCGCGGCTTCTCTGATGGAAATAAATGCGAGCCTGCCGCTACAGAGCCTGATGACACTAAAATAACCTCTATACCACGTGCGCGACAGTGAACGATAAACTGTGCGATGGTTAACAAGTAGCGTGAACGACAGCCATCTTGATCGGGTGCAATTAAGGCACTGCCCACTTTAAGTACGATACGTCGCCAATTTAACTTTTGCATAAATGCTCAACTTTCCATTTTATTTGTATTCATCACACTGATGAATGAAACCAGGTCGCTATGTTTAAAACATAACGTCGAATTTGTTTATCATTGCCCACACTTTTTTTACACACGCGTACACCGTCTCTAAAACCATTGTTTTAAATTGAGATGCAAAAAATAAATAGTATTAACCCAATAAAATTGGATTGTACTAACTAAAAAAATATAAAGTGTTGTTTATGTATCGCTGTAAAAAGCTGTGTGCGGCTTTTTTATTAACAACATACATAGAGCCTCTTAAGTCTGGTACACCAACAGATAGGGTGATGACTTAAGGACCGAGATTTAACCGCCACGATGGGGATTAAATATTGAAAGGTAATAATTCAACTCAAACTTTAATTTATGTGCGTTACGCAGATAAACACCTTGAGCAAAACTATACCAAAGAGTTCGGTAAATGATATTTTACGTTCGAACATTATAAAACATCGCTGAAACAATCACTAAGAGAGTTAAAATGTTTATATCTAACACGTTTACTTACTTAAACAATAAACTTTATTAGATAACTAATTATTCGAACACGAAGTATAATACGTTAAAATAGCCGCTTAGATCAAGGCTAAAATTAAAGCTAAATAGGTCATAACAGACAAGGCATGCACATTTTGCAATAGATATCATAAAGTTAGACTACTATAAATGGTGATTATAGAGACTATAACTTTGATAACACTCTCAAAAAAGACGTTAACACTAAATAAATAAACATTATTTATTAGCTAAATTTAATTTACACGTGTATACCCACTGTATTACTGGTTGGTAACCGTTATACTTTTAAACATTATTAAAATTAAGGAGTTTTTACTCTATGTCAGCAATTTATATAGCCGGTATTGCACTGTGTTCAGTGTTAGCCCAATGGGTCGCTTGGGCGTTTAGAGTACCCGCTATTCTGTTTTTATTGCTTACAGGGCTTTTATTAGGGCCATTTAGTGGCGTATTAGACCCTGATGCATTATTAGGTGATTTACTTTTTCCTGTGGTCTCTTTGAGTGTCGCTGTGATTTTATTTGAAGGGTCCTTAACTTTACATTTTCGAGAACTTAAAGGGATCAGTAAAGTCGTCAGAAACCTCTGCTCTATTGGTATGCTTACAACTTGTATTGTTATTAGTTTTAGCGCCTATTGGTTACTCGAGTTAAATTGGCGAGTTGCTGCAGTACTTGGCGCAGTACTTGTTGTTACGGGGCCAACCGTTATTGCTCCATTACTTAACTCGATGCGACCTACCCAGGATATCGATCGTATTTTACGCTGGGAAGGCATAGTAATAGACCCCATTGGCGCTTTATTTGCAGTGTTAGTGTTTGAAGCCGTAATGCTGGTTGGTCAGGGTGAAGTACTTAGCCACACTATCGTTGCACTGGTTAAAACCGTTGGCGTTGGTTTAAGTATTGGTGTGGTTTCGGGTTGGATCACGACACAACTAATGCGCCGAGAATGGCTGCCATTTGAGCTACATAAGTTTGGTATTTTAGCGTTAGTGTTAATTAGCTTTTCTATTTCAAACCACATAAGCCATGAGTCAGGCTTACTGGCTGTGACGGTGTTTGGCATTTGGTTAGCTAATCAAGATGACTTGGAAATAGATTCGGTACTCGAGTTTAAAGAAGATTTGTCAATGATTTTAATCTCGACTTTATTTATTTTATTGGCCGCAAGACTACAACTCTCTGATTTAATGATGCTCGACAGCGACGTATTTATATTTTTAGCTATTGTGCTATTTATCGCCCGCCCATTGTGTATTGCTATTTCAACCTTTGGTACAGACTTACCGATGAAATCGCGCCTAGTACTTGCTTGGATTGCACCTCGCGGTATTGTTGCAGCAGCCGTTGGTTCAGTATTTGCGCTGAGTATGATGGAAGCGGGAGTGGCCGATGCCGAAAAAATGGTGCCACTCATATTTACTGTTATTATTGTTACTGTGGTACTGCAAAGCTTAACGGCTATCCCTGTTGCGAAACTACTTGGAGTGCGTCAACCATCCCCTAATACTATTTTAATCATTGGTGCAAACCATGTATCGCGTGCAATTGCACGTGGCTTAAAAGAGCAAAATATTCCTGTTCATCTATCAGATCCTGCTTGGGAGAACTGTAGAATGGCGCGCATGGATGGCCTGCCTTGTTATTACGGTAACCCGCAATCGGAGCATGCTGAACGTTATTTACCTTTAACCACGATTCGCAGTGTTTTAGCGCTTTCACCTAATCGCCACCACAACGCATTAGGGGTGCAGTACTTCTCTCATTTATTAAATGAAAAAAATGTATTTTCACTACGTTCCTCTTCTTCGCACGCCAAAGCAAATAAAGACAGTGCGACGTTTTTATCACGACAAATTCTGTTTGGTGAGAACGGCGCATATGCACGCTTAAGCAGTGTTATTGCCAAAGGCGGTAAAGTGAGTGCAACACGTATATCTGAAGAGTTTAGCTGGCAGCAGTATTTAGAAATGAATCCTGAAGCGATCCCACTGTTTATTCTCAAAGGGGATAAAGACAGTGATGAAGACGCACCAGTGAAAATGAGGCCTTTTACCAGTGATATGGAAAAGCCACCACAAGAGGGTGAACGAGTAGTTGCATTGCAACCGCCTAAAATATCGCTATTAAAAGATCCGGCCAATAACAAAGCCAAAGACAATAAAAAAGACGAGTAATAACTAAAAAGCACTCTCGCTTTTTTATTTACAAACCTGAACTCTGATTAAAAGATTTACTAACATATTAAATCATAGTCATAATTAGGTTTATTTTCTCTAGCCAGAGTTTAGGTTACATAGGTAAGCGCGCGCGGGTAACGACACTAGCTGGCATTTTTTCAGCAAGTTTAGTTAATGCTCGCTCTATTTTTTTATGTGTCGCTTTATCGGCTACCGTGGTGTTAAACAGCCAACGATAAGCATCTTCAAAGTCTCTTGGACTACCATAGCCTTGATTAAACAAGCCCACTAATCGTAATTGCGCTTTTAAGTTACCTTGCGCTGAGGCCTCACGGAGGTAGGTTATTGCCATGGCTTTGTCTTTTTGGACTAACTGCCCAACATCGTAGTAGCGACCTAGTTGCTCTAATGCTGCCGCTAAGCCCTGCTCAGCCGCTTTTTTCATGTAATACACACCTAGAGCTACATCACGCTCAACACACACCTTGTAGGCAAGCATATCACCGTATAAAAATTGATACGACGGCAATGCCATTTTATTGGCTCGTGCTTCTATATCTTGCACTAACTGGCAATTATCTGCCTTCACGCGGGCTAGATGAGTGTTCTCATTAATTAAAGCTATTAACTCAGATTCGGTATACAGCGGCACAGCTGCAGGGCTTTCTTCAGCTAAGCTATTGCTTATATTAAATAAAGAAAGTGTAAGTAGTGATAATGACCACACTGAGCAACGAGAAGATAAACGCATATTAACCACTTTAAAAATAAACTTACCAAATAATATACAAAGATCGTTCCACTATTAATAGGTGTGCTTTTTTATAGGCATAAAAAAAGCTGCACATGGCAGCTTCTTTTCAACATAAACCCAATTATGCAAATGGGCTACGAAGTATCATGGTTTCAACACGATCTGGACCTGTAGAGATAATATCAACAGGGACGCCCGTGATTTCTTCAATACGTTTAATGTAATCAATTGCTGCTTTAGGTAAACCTTCAAGCGATGTTACACCCACGGTATTTTCAGACCAACCAGGCATTTCTTCGTATACTGGTGTTACTTTATCGTAACCTTCAGCCGCTAATGGCGTAACGTTAGTCACAGTACCATCTTCAAGCTTATAACCAGTACAGATTTTAAGTGTTTCTAAACCGTCTAGAACGTCAAGTTTAGTTAAACAAAAACCTGAAATGCTGTTAATTTGAACTGCACGGCGCATAGCCACTGCATCTAACCAGCCAGTACGACGTAAACGACCAGTAGTAGCACCAAACTCATGACCTTTGTCACCTAAATGCTTACCTACTGGGTCTTGTTTTTCAAGGCCATCGTAAAGCTCTGTAGGAAAAGGACCTGAACCTACACGTGTTGTGTACGCTTTAATGATACCTAGTACATAATCAAGGTGTAATGGGCCAAAACCCGCACCTGTAGCAACGCCACCAGCAGTAGTGTTTGAAGATGTAACATAAGGATAAGTACCGTGATCGATATCAAGTAATGTACCTTGTGCACCTTCAAATAAGATGTTGTCACCGGCTTTACGCGTTTGATCTAAAAGCTCAGTTACATCAACTACCATTGCTTTTAAGATGTCAGCAACAGCCATTGCGTCATCAAACGTTTTTTGAAAATCTACTGCATCTACTTTGTAGTAGTTCACTAATGTGAAGTTGTGGTATTCCAATACTTCTTTTAACTTAGTAGCAAATAATTCAGGATTGAATAAATCGCCAACACGTAAACCACGACGTGCTACTTTATCTTCATACGCTGGACCGATACCACGACCCGTTGTACCGATTGGTTTATCGCCACGCGCTGTTTCGCGAGCTACATCTAATGCAACATGGAAAGGCAATATTAGCGGACATGCTTCACTGATTAAAAGACGTTCGCGTACTGGTACGCCACGCTCTTCAAGCATGCCAATTTCTTTCATTAGCGCTTCTGGTGATAAAACAACACCATTACCAATCACACATTTAACATTGTCACGTAATACACCCGATGGAATAAGGTGTAGAACTGTCTTTTCACCGTCGATCACTAAGGTATGGCCAGCGTTATGACCACCTTGATAACGAACTACTAAAGATGCTTTATCTGTAAGGAGGTCAACTACCTTACCCTTACCTTCGTCACCCCATTGGGTGCCTAGTACAACAACGTTTTTACCCATTGCAAATTCACTTAGAGAAAATTAGGACGAGATTTTACCAGAAAACTAAAGCAAAGTTCACCCCCGTTTAGCTTATTTTTTCCTCGTGCCCTTAGTAAACATCAGTGTTTAGCTAATAATCACATAAATAACAGTGATTTATAAGATTAAAATTCAGATAACAAAAAGCCCTGCAATTGCAGGGCTTTTTAAATTTAACTAAAGCTGTGATTACTGAGCTTTCGCGCCTTTCATGTATTGGAAGAAGTCGCTATCCGGTGATAACACCATCACGTCTTGCTTTCCTTTGAAAGTTTGCTTGTAAGCTTCTAAAGAGCGAACAAAGCTAAAGAACTCAGGGTCTTTATTATAAGCACTAGCGTAAATCGCAGCAGCATCAGCATCGCCTTGACCACGAACAGAACGCGCATTACGTTCTGCATCAGCAAGCATTACTGTTACACGGCGGTCAACACCTGCACGAATCGTTTCTGCTTTTTCCTGACCTTCAGAGCGGTGCTCTTTAGCAACGGCAGTACGCTCAGCACGCATACGTTGGTAAATAGAGCTACTCACCTCTTGAGGTAAGTTAATTTGCTTAACACGTACATCAAGTACTTCAATACCCAGCTCACTAGCACTTTCAGAGGCTTGTACTAACGCTTCTTCCATCAGCTCGCTACGTTCACCCGATACAATTTCACGAATAGTACGAGTACCAAAGTTAGTACGTAGGCCATTATTTACTTTTTGCTTAAGCAGTGTTTCAGCGTATTGCTTATCACCACGTGCACGCAGGTAAAAAGAGCTAAAGTCGTTAACACGCCATTTTACAAACGAATCAACAATTAAGTCTTTTTTCTCGCTAGTTACAAAGCGATCCGGTGTGCCATCTAGCGTTTGAATACGCGCATCAATGCGGCGCACTTGGCTAAAAAATGGCACTTTTAGATGTAGACCTGGACCATAAACTACCGCTTGATCATCGCTGTCTTTTTGTACTTTACTAAATAAAAGTACAATCGCCTTTTGGCCTTCAGAAACCACAAATACTGACGAGAAACACATTACAATGGCAGCTAATAGGATTACTAAACTAAAGTTTTTCATTATGCTTATCTCCCGTCGTTGAAGCGATCATTGTTAAAGCGATCGTTACCACTATTAACAGTACTGTTACGTGACGTATTTACCTTGTTACGTAAATCGTTAATATCGCTTGAGCTAGGTAAAGCAACGCGTGTTGATGAACCCTGTTTTTCCATGATTTTATCAAGTGGTAAATACATCATGTTGTTACCGCCCTTAACGTCAACCAATATTTTAGAGCTATTACCTAATACTTCTTGCATTGCATCTATGTATAAACGCTCGCGTGTTACTTCTTTAGCTGCTTGGTATTCTGGAAGTAATTTCTCAAAACGAGCCACTTCACCTTGCGCTTCTAAAGTAATACGCTCTTGGTAACCTTCAGCCTCTTGCGTCATACGCGTTACTTGACCACGCGCACGCGGTTCAATTTCACGGGCATACGCTTCGGCTTCACGAATAAAGCGTTGTTCATCCTCTTGGGCTGCAATTGCATCATCAAACGCATCTTTAACTTCCATTGGCGGACGTGAATCCTTGAAGTTAACGTCAGTTACGATTAAACCTAAATTATAAGGTTCGATGATTTGATTTAGCTCATCCCAGGTATTTTGACGCACAACTTCACGGCCGTTAGTCAGTACTTGGTCCATTTTTGAATGGCCAACAACATAACGCAGCGCACTATCTAATGCTTCTTCAAGGCTGCTGTCAGCGTTGGTGACACTAAACTTGTATAAGTATGGGTCGATTACTCGATACTGTACTTCAAACTCAACGCTTACTACGTTTTCATCTTCAGTTAGCATAAAACCTGATGCTGATAACGAACGAACAGCTTCGATATCGACTGGAATAACCGTCTCAACAAAGGTCATCTTCCAACGCAAGCCTGGATCTGCAATTCGGTCAAACTTACCAAATTGAAGAACGACACCGCGCTCAGCTTCTTTCACCGTATAAATACCGCTTAACGCCCACACAATGGCAGCGATAATAAGTACAAATGAAATACCGGCTCCGCCAAGTCCACCGCCGCTACCATTGCCGGATTTTTTACCGCCAAATAAGCCGTTAAACTTGTTACTGAATTTACGGAACACCTCGTCTAAATCAGGTGGGCCTTGATCACGTCCGCCTTTGTTATTCCACGGATCTTTGTCATTGCCATTATTACCCGGTTCATTCCAGGCCATAGCTATACTCCATTGTTATCTAAATAAATTCGGAAATTGTGTTAAATCTAACAAATCTTATGCATTTCTTATACTAAAACCGACATTAATCTTTCAGTTTTTAGTCGCAGCTAATAAAACTTTCAATCTCTGGGCCAAAATCTTTAATCAAACGATTCCACTCAATCATAGGTAATCGCACATCTAGCAACCAATTACCTTGCTCATCAAAACGTTCGTTATGTACTGCACTTAAGTTAAATAAAGATGCTCTTAAACGTCCATACTGAGGAGCCAGTAGTAAAGTTTCACTCAACATCTTTTTAGCTAGTAGGTCACTAATAGCCTCACTTAACAGCTCGCAACCTTCACCTGTTTTTGCTGATAACCATACCCTTATAGGTTGGCCTTCGTCATCGCGATCAATACGTGGGGTTACATCATCCAGCGCATCAATTTTGTTGTATACAAGTAATTGCGGTACATCATCAGCTTCAATTTCTTTGAGTACTTCTTGTACCTGTTCAATATTTTCTTTTCGACGAGGGTCGGCTACATCTATCACGTGTAATTGTAAATCAGCCTCTCGCGTTTCTGTCAGCGTTGCTTTAAATGCAGCCACTAAGTCATGCGGTAAGTGGCGAATAAACCCTACAGTATCCGCTAAAATAACCGAACCAACATCGCCAATATCTAATTTGCGTAAGGTTGGGTCTAGTGTTGCAAACAACTGATCAGCGGCATACACATCAGAATTTGTAATACGGTTAAATAAGGTTGATTTACCCGCATTAGTATAACCCACTAAAGAAACCGTTGGGATCTCATTACGAGTACGTGCTCGTCTACCTTGCTCACGTTGTACGCCAACTTTAGCCAAACGGGCGCGTATATTTTTAATACGTGCACGTAATAAACGTCGATCGGTTTCTAACTGCGTTTCACCAGGACCACGTAAACCAATACCGCCTTTTTGGCGTTCAAGGTGGGTCCAACCTCGGATTAAACGAGTCGACATATGACGAAGCTGCGCTAACTCAACTTGAAGTTTACCTTCGTGAGTACGTGCGCGCTGAGCAAAAATATCAAGGATAAGTGTGGTTCTATCAAGCACCCGACATTGGCAAACACGCTCTAAATTACGTTCTTGAGACGGACTTAACTGATGGTTAAAAATGACAACATCGGCATTGTGGATTTTGACAATTTCAGCTATTTCTTCTGCTTTGCCGGTACCGACAAATAGCTTCGGATGTGGTGCTTGACGGCTGCCTTGCACAACCGCCAAACTACTAACACCAGCAGAAGATACCAACATTTCTAATTCGTGGAGATCTTCACGATCCCCCTCTTTAGGTAAGTCGATATGGACTAAAATTGCCTGTTCGCCAGATTCATAGCGGTCAAACAAGCATTACGCTCCTAATTTAAAAGTTTCCAGCTTCAGGTTCTTCAGTGTCTTCATTTCCCTGAACACCTTGGAAGTTGACTGCGCGTGCAGGTACAACTGTAGAAATTGCATGTTTATACACCATTTGGTTAACAGTGTTTTCCAGCAAAATTACAAATTGGTCAAATGACTGAATTTTACCTTGTAATTTTATGCCATTTACCAAAAAAATTGATACTGGAATGCGCTCACGGCGTAGTGCATTTAAAAATGGGTCTTGTAACGATTGGCCTTTTGCCATGTTATTATTCCTTCGTTCTAGGTGTTATTATAATTAAGTGGCTGAACTGATTTAACAAAGATAAATTTTGTCCAACTACTACTAGCTTAGCGAACTTACTACACGATGCAAGTTTTCTTCATCACCTGTTGTTAACCATGTAACATCAGGCCAGCTTCTTAACCACGTTAATTGACGTTTAGCCAATTGACGTGTGGCTGCAATGCCGCGAAAAATCATTTCATCATGATCAATTTCACCCGCAAGGTAATCCCACATCTGTCTATAACCTACACAACGAATAGAAGGCATATTGGGATGTAAATCCTCACGTAGATATAGGGTCGAAACTTCTTTTTCAAACCCCTGTTCAATCATTATTTTAAACCTTTCTTCAATTCGATGATGTAATTCACTGCGATCATCGGGGGCAATTGCAAATTGATGAAAAGTATAGGGTAATGCTGGCTGCTTTTGCTTTTGCAATTCAGTCATCGTTTTACCTGTTATACGGTAAACTTCCAAAGCACGATTAATTCGCTGCGAATCATTTTCACTCATCTTTTGTGCGGCTTGCGGATCAACTTTAACCAGCTCTTTGTATAAATAAGGCCAGCCATGCTCTTTAGCTTGTGTTTCTAGTTCGGCTCTAACGTTTGCATCGGCCTCAGGTAATGGCGACAACCCATCAATTAGCGCTTTGAAGTACATCATTGTACCTCCAACCAATACAGGCACTTTACCTTGTTGATGAAATTTATCAATTTTTTCTATAGCATCACGTCTAAAATCAGCAACCGAATACGTTTCACTCGGATCAAGTAAGTCAATTAAATGATGTGGGGCACGAGCTAATTCGTCGGCATCAGGCTTAGCCGTACCAATATCCATACCTTTATAAACAAGCGCAGAATCAACGCTAATAATCTCAGTATTTAAATACTCACACAGTGAAATTGCCAATGCTGTTTTACCAGCAGCGGTTGGGCCCATTAAAAATATGACCGGTAAATTACTCAACACGAATACCTTAATTAAATTGCGTTAGATAAGAGTTTAGATCTATTTTAACTGCTTTTTCTCGCAAGCGTTCAATTGTTTGCGGATTATTTTGTAAGCGCGTTTGCTGCTCTAAAAAGGCATTGCTCGCATAGAACCGTGCGGGAATTATATTTACCTGCCATTGTAGCCATTCATCAATACTTGCTAACTGAGCCTTACATCCCTCAAGCAATGCATCTATTGCAGCACTTACATCTAATAAGTACAGACTTGTAGGCAGCTTCTTTACCATAACAAACTGCTTTTCTATTAATAACTCAAAACCTAGTAAGGTAAACCAAGACTGCTGAGCAGCAAGAAGCGCCGTGTCTTGTTTTGATACGTTGACACGCACAGGCAATAGAAGTGCTTTACCTTCAAGGCTGCCATGCTCTTTTATTTGTGTATGCCAATCATCCGCTAATGCGTATTTAAAGTGTGAACAATAAAGTTGATTTTCATTATTGAACACGCAAACGCCCTTTTCAATGCTTATTATATCGACAGTGCGCAGTGCTGTATCTGATACTTGCGTCTCATTAGATTGTACAAATGCTGCCGCAGTATCAAAGTGCTGCGCTTGTTGCTCATTCACGCCCTGATAAAACGCATTCACATCATGGTAATTTTGGCTTTCAGTACGCACCTGTCTACCCCCACCTTGACGACTGCCACCATAAGAGGCACTACTTGTGGATGGCGAATGACTTGGTTGTAATGACGACTTAGGATAATCAAAAAGTTCACTATTGGTCGTGTGTTCTTGGTTAAACGATGTAACCGGTGATTGATGCGTGTGAGCGGCTGGCGAATTAACAAACTCAGCTTGAAGTGGCACCACAACTTGTTTAATAGCTTGTAAAATAAAGTCATGTACCAAACGACCTTGATGAAAACGTACCTCATGCTTTGCCGGGTGCACGTTAACATCCACTTGGCGTGGGTCTATATCAATGTAAATCACAAATCCGGGAAGTTCCTGCTCGCCACTGACCTCTTCAAATGCTTGACGAATAGCATGCAGAATAAGTTTGTCGCGCATCATACGATTATTTACATAGGTATACTGAGTAGTATTAGCCGATCCAACTGGCAATACCCAACCGTGTAGTTGCAACCCAGCCTCACCCGATTGAATATGCAATCCTTGCTCAGCAAACGCTTTACCCGCCACTTGTGCGACTCGCGTAATCGCTTGAGCGGGATCAGTTTTAGCGCGATACTGGCGCACCACTTTTTCATTATGGGTTAATGTAATTGATACATCAAAACGGCTCAGCGCAATACGCTTAATAAGCTCATCAATATGACTAAATTCGGTTTTTTCAGTGCGTAAAAACTTACGTCTTGCTGGGGTGTTAAAAAATAAATCTTTAACTTCAATTGTGGTACCGCTAGGGTGAGCAACCGGCTTTACCTCTACGGCCATATCTCGGCCTTGTGCAAAGGCTTGCCACGCAGCTTCTTGATTTTCGGGTTTAGAGCTTAAGGTTAAGCGAGATACCGAACTAATAGATGCTAAGGCTTCCCCCCTAAAACCAAGAGAACAAATATTTTCTAGGTCGTCTAAGGACTTTAGTTTACTGGTTGCATGGCGAGAGAGCGCTAATGTGAGCTCATCCTTTGCAATACCCGCTCCATTGTCGCGAATACGAATTAACTTGTGGCCCCCGCGTTCAATATCTATTTGAATACGTGTCGCGCCTGCATCAAGGCTGTTTTCTACTAACTCTTTAACCACCGATGCGGGACGCTCAACAACTTCACCCGCCGCAATTTGGTTTGCTAAGCGCGCAGGTAATATTTCAATACTCATAACAACCTTAAATGTGTGCGCTTTTAAAATTAACTCTGAGGAATATCAAGTTCCTGACCAATAAATAGCGTATTTGAACTGAGCTTATTAACTTGTTTTATTTTACTGATACTCACGCCATATCGACCTGCCAACATGCTCAGTGACTCACCAGGGCGTACTTTATGTTTTGTTGGGTATTGAGACTTTAATGACGCAAACAGTGAGTCGTCAGGCGGGTTACGTAAATAGTAATTTTTAATTGAGGTAAACATGGCTTTAGCTAAGCGCTCTTGATGATTGGCACTTTTAAGCAGTCGCTCTTCACGTGGATTAGAGATAAACCCAGTTTCAACCAAAATAGACGGAATATCTGGCGACTTTAATACTGCAAGACTGGCATGTTGCGGCTCTTTTTTATGAAGTTTAGCCACCTTTCGTAGCTCTTTAACTACTTCCTCAGCCACATTTAAGCCGGTTTTCATGGAGTGATCCATCGACATATCAAGCAAGGCTTGAGCTAAGTACTTTTCATTTGCAGCATCTTTAATTACATCGGCAGCACCGCCAAGTAACTCAGAGTGTTTTTCTTTATCCTCAATCCATTTACCAATTTCTGAATTGGCACGTCGCAGCGACAACACCCATACAGAAGCACCATTTGGCCCAGGGCTGGTAAACGCATCTGCATGAATAGAAACAAAAAAGTCTGCTTTTTTCTGACGTGCGCGGTTGGTACGTGTATTGAGTTTTACAAAGTAATCGCCACTGCGAACCATACGCGAAATCATGCCTCGCTCAGCATCAATCATCCGCTCTAAACGCTTGGCAATTTGCAGTGTAATGTCTTTTTCGTAAGTGCCTGACGGGCCAATGGAGCCAGGGTCTTCACCGCCATGCCCTGCATCAATAGCAATTACAATATCGCGCTCTTGGCTTAATTGCCGTTTTTTAGCCGCCGTTTGCGCAGGGGTAATTGCACCTTTAGCTTGGCTTTTATCGTATAAATCGACCACCAATCTATTTTTATAAGGGCCTGTGGGGGCTAGTGCAAATATAACCGGTTTAACTGGCCCATTTAATTCAAACACTAAACGCACGCTGTGGTTATTTTTAGGTTTTGAGTAACGTAACTTACTAACAATTTGGTGTTTTGGTGGCACACCTGGCAATGTTTTCAACTCATCAGTGTTTTCTAAATCAACCACTAAACGGCTTGGATTTTTTAGCATAAAGTAGCTGAAATCGGGTTTATCGTCGAGATCAAACACCACCCGGGTGCTATCAGGGGATGGCCAGACACGCACACTATTAATAGTGTTTTGCGCCCACAATGGCAAGCTCACTGTAAAAACCATGAGGTAAATAAAAAGTTTAACTAAACCACGACTCATTTTGATAATCACTGCCTTAACTATTTTATTATCTATTATTTAGTTTTTCGACAATTGCTACACCACGCTCACTCGCACTGTTAATAACAATTTTACGCTCATCACCTACATAACTTAGCGTAGCATTTAGATCGGGAACAGGAATAAATTCTCCGCCTTTTTCCGGCCACTCAACAATACAAGTTGCCGTTTCTGAAAAATAATCACGAATTCCCATAAATTCAAGCTCTTCTGGGTCACCTAATCGGTATAAGTCAAAATGATAGACATTGCCACGCACAAGCTCGTAAGGTTCAACAAGTGTATAAGTGGGACTTTTAACCTTACCTGTATGACCAAAACCTTGCACTATACCGCGAGTAAATGTCGTTTTACCGGCCCCCAAATCACCATGCAAATAAATAACTGCGCCCTGTTCTATTATGGCAGCTAATTTATTACCCATAGCAACAGTGGCATTTTCATCGACTAAATGAAAATCAAAACTACACGACATGATTACCTCAAAATTTACGAAAAGCGCATATTTGTTAATCATACCAGATTATTTATTTAAGGTGATACTGCCTCTTTTTTAAAGATAAAAAAACCGGCCTGAGCCGGTTTTTAATTAGCATAGACTTTACAGCCCTAATTTCTTCTCAAGGTAGTGGATATTTGTACCACCGTTTTTGAAGTTTTCATCTGCAAGAATGCGTTTATGCAATGGCGTATTCGTTTTAATACCGTCGATTACCAACTCATTCAATGCATTACGAGCGCGAGCAATAGCAACATCACGGTTTTCACCGTAAGTGATCAGCTTACCAATCATAGAATCGTAATGTGGCGGTACCGTGTAATCAGCATAAATATGGCTGTCCCAACGAATACCTAAACCACCAGCTGGATGAAAGCGAGTGATTTTACCTGGTGATGGAATAAAGGTTTCAGGGTCTTCAGCATTAATACGACACTCAATAGCGTGGCCACGAATAACAACGTCGTCTTGAGTGAATGATAATGGCTGACCAGCGGCAATTTTTAGCTGCTCTTTGATTAAATCCACACCGGTAACCATTTCAGTCACTGGGTGTTCAACCTGAATACGGGTATTCATTTCAATGAAGTAAAACTCGCCGTTTTCGTATAAAAACTCAAACGTACCTGCACCACGATAACCAATTTCGATACACGCACGTGTACAACGCTCACCAATGAACTTACGTACTTCTGCAGTAATCCCTGGTGCTGGCGCCTCTTCCACTACTTTTTGGTGGCGACGTTGCATTGAACAATCACGCTCACCTAGATGAACCGCGTTACCTTGACCATCGGCCAATACTTGCACTTCAATGTGGCGTGGGTTTTCAAGGAATTTTTCCATGTAAACCATGCTGTTGCCAAAGAACTGCTTAGCTTCTTGCTGCGTAAGCGCAATCGAGTTGATTAACTCAGCCTCGTTGCGTACAACACGCATACCACGACCACCGCCGCCGCCAGCTGCTTTAATAATTACCGGGTAACCAATACGCTTAGCAATTTGCATGTTGCGTTCTTTATCATCCGATACCGGACCATCAGAACCTGGCACACATGGAACACCGGCTTTACGCATCGCTTCGATAGCTGATACTTTGTCGCCCATTAGGCGAATAGTGTCGCCACGAGGACCAATAAATACAAAGCCACTTTGCTCAACTTGGTCGGCAAAGTCGGCATTTTCAGCAAGAAAACCATAACCTGGGTGAATAGCGACCGCATCAGTTATTTCAGCTGCGGCAATAATGCGTGGAATGTCTAAGTAACTTTCAGTTGCTGCTGGTTTACCAATACAGATGGTTTCATCTGCTAGTAATACGTGCTTAAGATCGCGATCCGCCGTTGAATGCACAGCAACCGTTTTGATCCCAAGCTCTTTGCAGGCGCGCAATATACGAAGTGCAATTTCACCTCGGTTTGCAATGACTACTTTATCTAACATGAGAGTTGGCCTTTTACGTTGCGCTATTATTCAATGATGAATAAAGGTTGATCAAATTCTACTGGCTCGCCGTTTTCTACTAAAATAGCTTTTACTGTACCGGCTTTATCTGACTCAATTTGGTTCATCATTTTCATTGCTTCAACGATACATAATGTGTCGCCAACTTTAACCTGTGAACCGACTTCAACATATGCTGGCGCTTCTGGAGAAGCTGCTGCGTAAAAAGAACCTACCATAGGTGATTTAACTTGGTGTCCTGTAGGACCTGCCGCTGGTGCTTCAGACTCTGCTACAGGTGCTGCTGGTGCAGCCGCAGGAGCGGGTGCTGGAGCATATTGCTGTGGAGCAAATTGCGCGTATGCAGGACCGGCACTCATGTTGTTACGGTTAATACGTACTGATTCTTCACCTTCAGTGATTTCTAGTTCTGCAATACCTGATTCTTCTACTAATTCAATTAGTTTTTTGATCTTGCGAATATCCATAAACGACCCGCCTATTAGTTTGTTAGTTTAAATTTAGTTTGAGTTTTGCAATCGGCTCACCGCTGCATGTAAAGCAGCGTGATAGCCCATTGCACCTAATCCACAAATAACGCCTTGCGCCACATCAGAAAAATAAGAATGATGGCGAAACGTTTCACGTGCATGCACATTACTTAAATGCACTTCAAAAAACGGAATATCAACGCTTAGCAATGCATCACGTAATGCGACGCTTGTGTGCGTAAATGCTGCAGGGTTAATAATGATGTAATCAACCGCTTGCCAAGCATCATGAATGCGTTCAATGAGCGCTTGCTCACTATTACTTTGAAAATGCGTTAACGCCACATCTAAACTATTAGCAGCGTTGTTTAAATCGCTCATAATATGCTCTAAAGAGTGTGAACCGTACTTATCGGGCTCACGCTTTCCTAGCATGTTTAAATTTGGGCCATTTATAACTAAAATCTTTAATTTTGCAGCCATAATACGCGATATATCCTATAAGTAATGAGTTAAGCGGTTACTAACTAATTTTTCACTAAAAAGTAAGCTGAAAAAAGTAAGATAGCAACAATTTCTCACGTTAACCAACTATTATAGTGATTTCGAAGTAAATAGCAGCAAAATACTGGTCTAATCTCTATTTTGGGGACGTATCTTAAGGGGGAATAATGGCACAACATTAACAATCATGTTGTGCCATATAGAATGGTTATTCAGCGCTGGCACGCACTGCAGCAAGGTGCTTAGCGAAATCATCCGCATTTAAAAAGCCAGTAACACGTTGTGCACTTAGCTCTTCACCTTGAGTATTAAAGAATAGAATACTCGGTAAACCAAACACTGAATATGCTTCCATTAGCTCAATTGTTTCATTATCGCTTTGGGTTAAGTCAATTTGAATCAGTTGGTAATGGCTAAACTCACTTTGTACTTGCGGGTCGGGAAAGGTGTAATGCTCAAACTCTTTACACGCTACACACCAGTCAGCGTATAAGTCCACCATAACCATGCGCCCTTCGCTATTTGCTTGTGATACGGCTTGTTTAAGCTCGGCTAAATTGGCAACGTGTTTAAACTCATTGCTTTGCGAGGTTGTTTGTAAACTCACGGCTTGTGTTGGCCAAAAATAGTTTTTGGTTAAATTAAAGCCAGTAAGCATCAATAAAACAGCCATAAACCACAATAAGGTTTTTAATTTGCCTTGAGTTTGGGCGCTTTGCCAATAATGGAAATAAAGCGCTGTGGCGATAGCTAATAAGCCTGCCATAAGCATAATAATTTCAATATCTATAATGCGCTCTAGCAAAATAAGTGGCACAACTAACATAATAAAACCAAATAAGGTTTTAACTTGTTCCATCCAGCCGCCAGCTTTCGGTAATAGCTTACCTCCCGATGTACCTAATAATAACAGCGGTAGCCCCATACCTAAACTCAGTACGTAAAGTGTTAGCCCGCCGACTAGGTAATCGCCGCTTTGTGCCACAAATAATAATGCGGCTGATAAAGGCGCTGTAGTGCAAGGAGATGCAATAAGCCCTGATAAAACCCCCATCAAGAACACCCCAATATAGTTACCGCCTTTTTGGTTGTTGCTCACTTGGGTTAGCTTGTTCATCATGCCGCTGGGTAACTTTATTTCGTACCAACCAAACATCGACATAGCCAGCAGTACAAACAATAAGCTAAAGCTAATTAATACATATGGATGCTGTAAATAGCCTTGCACTTGCCCGCCTAACGCAGCAACCACAAGCCCTAATGCTGCATAGGTAACCGCCATGCCTTGAATATAAACAAATGATAGGGCAAATGCTTTTTTAGTAGACAGGTTCTTTTGACCCGCAATTAAGCTAGATAAAATAGGGAACATCGGAAATACACACGGTGTAAATGCCAAACCCACACCCACGGCAAAGAAAATAGCTAAGTTAACCATTAAGCTTTGGCTAGCTAACTGCTCTGTAAATGTGAGCTCTTTATCAGGTGTTGATGCAGTTGCTGGTTTTTCTGCAGATTGGCTAAGTGCTGCAAATGCACTGCTTGCTGCGGTATTGTCATTAGTATTAGTTTCACTTGCCAGTACACTTAATGGAATGCTGATGATTTCAGGTGGATAACACAGCCCTGCTTTTGCACAGCCTTGATAACGCACCTTAACAACGCCATCTTCACTCACATTACTTAGTTTGCTGATAACGCTAAGAGAATTAAAAAACACCTCAGTTTTGCCAAAAAATTCATCTTCAATTATTTCACCAGCGCCCAACTCAGGCACGTCAATGCTGGCACCTTTGGCAATAATTTCTATTTTATCTTTATATAGGTAATAGTCATCAGCGATATCCCAACCAACAAATAACGTACTTCCTTGCTGGTCAAAATCAAATACAAACGCTTCATTTACCGGTAAAAATGTGTGCTGAGTCGGTTTTAGAAAATCATCAAGGGTATTTTGTGCTGCCCAAGCAGGCGCCATTAATACGCTTAATAAAAAAAATAAAATAAAGCGCATTAATGAAGCACCTCGTCCATCCAATTAAAGTAAGCCAAGTTACCCGTTGCCACATCAACAACTTGTATTTCTGGTACTTCGTAGCTGTGAAGATCTTTTAAGGTTAAAAATACATCGTTCATTTTGTCAGCCTTAGTTTTAATTAGCAGCTTTACTTCAGTTGCTTCAGCTACTTCACCTTCCCATATGTAAATAGAAGTCATGGCCGGTAAAATATTTACACAAGCAGCTAATTTCTTTTCAATTAGCGCCATAGCCAATAAACGGGCTTCATCGTTATCTTTGCAAGTGGTAAAAATAAGTTTAAATTGCGTTGTCATAGTGAACCTTTACTTGTTTACGGGGGTCTAGCCCCATAGTAGCTGATAGCGGGTATAATGTGTAGACACGAACTCTGTCTACATTTTGGGTCTTTGCAGTAAATTGATTTAAACCCGCTACCTATAACTTTACTAACACTAAAGTTTATTACTTACTCTTATTAGCTTGAAAATAGACCCGACAACCCTCACTTATATTTCATTAGCACCTTAATAAGTGTCATTTTTTAGAGAGTCTTATGTTTAGAATTTTATTTTTGCTGTTTATCATCATCCCTATTATTGAAATTGCCTTACTAATTCAGGTTAGTGACGTGATAGGTGGCTTTGCAACAATCGCTTTAGTGGTACTAACCGCCATTGTGGGTGCAAAAATGGTGAAACAGCAAGGAATGGGCGCACTACAAAACGTACAAATGCAAATGGCTCAAGGGCAAATGCCTGCTAAAGAATTGTTTACCGGTATTTGCGTAATTATTGCAGGGGTACTTTTATTAACACCCGGCATTATGACAGATGTATTTGGCTTACTACTCCTTACCCCTGCTATTCGAAACAAATTAGCTGCAGGACTTGCTAGTCAAGCAACTGTAAGAATGAGCGCCAGCATGCATCAAACTGGCACTTCAGGGTTTTCGCAAACTCATCAATCAATGCATCACGAGCAAGATGAAAACCGCCCTAAGACCATAGATGGTGAATACGAGCGAAAAGATTAAAAATTTATCATTTTTTCTCTTGGAATTTTTCACTCCACCCCCATTAATGAAAGCAAATTAGATACACTTTTTTCTGTACTGTTCAGAAACTGTTAGGAGAACTAAAAACATGAACATTCGTCCTTTACAAGATCGCGTAATCATCAAGCGTCTAGAAGAAGAAACCAAGTCTGCTGGCGGTATTGTATTAACTGGCTCTGCAGCTGAAAAATCAACTCGCGGAGAAGTTGTTGCCGTAGGTAATGGTCGCGTTTTAGAAAACGGTGACGTTCGAGCATTAGAAGTGAAAGCCGGTGACACTGTGTTATTTGGCTCATATGTTGAAAAAACAGAAAAGATCGAAGGTCAAGAGTACCTGATCATGCGTGAAGACAATATTTTAGGCATTGTAGGCTAAACCTACTTTTCGTTTAACACACATTTTAAGAATTTAGAGGAAATTAAACATGGCAGCAAAAGAAGTACTGTTTGCAGGCGACGCACGTGCAAAAATGCTAACTGGCGTAAATATTCTAGCAAATGCAGTAAAAGTAACATTAGGCCCTAAAGGTCGTAACGTTGTATTAGACAAATCATTTGGCTCTCCTGTGATCACCAAAGATGGTGTATCTGTAGCAAAAGAAATCGAACTTGAAGACAAGTTTGAAAATATGGGCGCACAAATGGTTAAAGAAGTAGCGTCTAAAGCAAATGATGCTGCTGGTGACGGTACCACTACCGCAACTGTGCTTGCTCAGTCTATTGTAAACGAAGGTCTTAAAGCGGTTGCTGCGGGTATGAACCCTATGGATCTTAAGCGCGGTATTGATAAAGCAATCATTGCTGCAGTTGCAGAACTTAAAGCGCTTTCTGTTCCATGTGCTGATACTAAAGCGATTGCACAAGTAGGTACTATTTCAGCTAACTCTGATAAAGAAATTGGTGAAATCATTGCTGATGCAATGGAAAAAGTAGGCCGTAACACAGGTGTTATTACGGTTGAAGAAGGGCAATCACTTGAAAACGAATTAGATGTTGTAGAAGGCATGCAGTTTGACCGTGGTTACTTATCTCCATACTTTATCAACAACGCTGAAAAAGGCGCGGTTGAGCTAGATAACCCATTTATCTTACTTGTAGATAAAAAAATATCTAACATCCGTGAATTATTACCAACATTAGAAGCGGTTGCTAAAGCAAGTAAACCTCTGCTCATCATCGCAGAAGACCTTGAAGGTGAAGCGTTAGCGACACTAGTAGTGAATAACATGCGTGGTATTGTAAAAGTATCAGCGGTTAAAGCACCTGGTTTTGGCGATCGCCGTAAAGCAATGCTACAAGATATCGCGGTATTAACTGGCGGTACTGTGATTTCTGAAGAAATCGGCCTTGAGCTTGAAAAAGCAACAGTTGAAGACTTAGGGACAGCTAAACGCGTAGTAATCACTAAAGATGACACAACAATCATTGATGGTGCTGGTGAAGAAGACGGTATTAACGGCCGTGTTGCACAAATCAAAGCACAAATTGAAGAAGCGACTTCAGACTACGATAAAGAAAAGCTACAAGAGCGCATGGCTAAATTAGCTGGCGGTGTTGCAGTAATCAAAGTAGGTGCCGCTACTGAAATTGAAATGAAAGAGAAAAAAGATCGTGTTGAAGATGCATTACATGCAACTCGCGCAGCGGTTGAAGAAGGTGTTGTACCAGGTGGCGGTGTTGCCTTAGTGCGTGCTGCTAGCAAATTAGCAGATTTACTAGGCGATAACGAAGACCAAAACCACGGTATTAAAGTGGCACTTCGCGCGATGGAAGCACCACTTCGTCAAATCGTTACAAACGCAGGCGACGAAGCATCTGTTGTGATTAACGCAGTGAAAGGCGGTGAAGGTAACTACGGTTACAACGCAGCCACTGGCGAATACAACGACATGATTGAAATGGGTATCCTAGATCCAACGAAAGTAACCCGTTCTGCATTACAATTTGCAGGATCGATTGCCGGTCTAATGATCACCACAGAAGCAATGGTCGCTGAAATTCCTAAAGAAGAAGCGGGCGCTCCTGATATGGGTGGCATGGGTGGTATGGGTGGTATGGGCGGCATGATGTAATCTACCCACAACCATTTCATCGAATACCATTCGATTTCAAAAAGGCCCGTAAAACTATGTTTTTCGGGCTTTTTTATTATTACTTTCATTTCATTAGGTTTCATAAAAGCTCTTTAGATCTCGATTTTGTCGGGGTACTTTACGGGGTATTGCCACTACCCATAGAACAGCAATTCCAGTATATTCTCCCATATACCCCATTAGATACCCCGAAAGGAATAAAGTAATGCCTATTGAAGCAGCAGAAATCAATGGCTTAAAGTGCCCAGAAGATAAGAAGCAGATAAAGAAGCATGATGGCAAAGGCTTGTATTTATTGATAAAACCGAATGGTTCCAAGCTCTGGCGGTTTCGGTACGTATACGCTGGAAAAAACAAAGAAATGGCATTGGGTCAGTACCCCTCAATAAAGCTAGCTAATGCCAGAAAGTCAGCTGAAGATGCACGAATACTGCTGTCACAAGGGATTGATCCCATGGCAGAGAGAAAAGCTCTTAAGAAATCTTCAGAAATTGGCGAAAAAACGTTTGTTGTTGTTGCTACAAAGTGGTGGGAAAAACAAAAGGGGTCTTGGAGCGAAGATCACGCAAAGCGCATTTACAGATGGCTTACCATTGACTCCAAAAAAGTTTGCTCGCTAGCAGTGGACGAAATAGATGCAGGCCACATCACAGAGTTGATGTTGGATATTGAATCATCGGGACACCCTAAAAAAGCACCTGTCATCTTGTCTATACTAAACCGCATTTTTGCTTTTGCGCTGGGCTTGCGTTTAACACGTCACAATCCTGCTCAAGGGCTAGTTCTTAAAGATATTCTATCTCCCCTACCAAAGGTTAAATCGTTTGCTGCTATCGTGACGCCCAAGGAGCTAGCCAATTTAATTACTGATATCGACAGCACTGACAGTGGTACATTTTGCACTGCGGAAGCACTAAAGCTAATCCCACGAGTTTTTCTGCGCCCCAATGAAATAAGGAATCTAAAATGGGAATTCGTAGATTTCGAAGATAAGTTGATTAGAATTCCAGAAGATCTTATGAAACGTGATCGCGATCACTTAGTACCATTGTCTACTCAGGTGTTGAAGCAGCTGGAGGCAGTGCGAGAAGTTACAGGCTACTCGCCTTTTGTATTTCCCGGCCAGCACAACAGTAATAATCCAATTAGCAAGAATGTAATGACAAATCGTCTGAGATCTCTCGGTTATGGAGCCGATGTCATGACAGCTCATGGATTCAGAAGCACAGCGTCAACGATCCTGCATGAGCAAGGTTGGGAATCAGACATTATAGAAACCCAACTAGCTCATTTAACAGGTACCGAAACATCAAGAGCCTATAACAGAGCCAAATATCTATCTCAAAGAAGAAAGATGATGCAAGAATGGTCAGACTATTTAGAAAAACTAAAAGAAAACGCAGTTTCCTAGCTGTTTTCTTTTTTCCATTCTTCAATAGCTCGGAGTTTTTCCTCGAAAAATTCTTCGTAGCTATTCTGAACGTAATGTTTCTCCAATTTAGCCTGCGGTAATAATGTTATCGAAATTTGTGGCTGTGATTTCAGAGCTAAGAAGTTATCTTGAAAGAAGGTGTAGTCATATTCTTCAATCACAAAGTCTTGACTATTCTCAGATAGGTAGGAAAAAGCCGTACACACTTCATTTGATTTGAACCAGTATTGCTTATCAATACCGTAATGCTTCAAAAAATAATGTATACCGCGCCTATTTATGAATAGAAGCTCAATGAGTTGATTATACTTTTCGTAAAATTTAGCATCGATGAATGCCGCTTGAAGACGTATCCAAAACAAACTTTCTTCATTTTTTCCGATTGTTGAGCTATGAACGTCGTACATTTCGTCTTTGTCGTAAAACTGCCGCTTAGGCCCTGTATAACCTACAATGCCTTGCAATGCTCTAAAGCTCTTAACGGAGTCACTAGCAACCAGTTCTTCTCTAATTTCTTCCCAGTCAGCAATCCACTCATAATGATCCGACTCAAACCCTTCTGAGGGAATATCGGCTTCTCTGACAAAGCCTTCATATTCTTTACAATAAGTTTTAACGTTTAATGCAAAATTCCTGTGGGCTTCTAATTCTGAATGTGATTCCAGTACGGTGAAAGTTCCTAGTGGGCCATCAAGGAAGTAGTTTTTAGTGCCGGGTAGAAGCGTATCAACTTCAAGTAAAATCCTGCGATATGCAGAATTTGAGTTCTGCTCTTGATAAGGAGATGTTGCGCCTTTTATGTACCTAGTCCACTTGATGTCTGGGTCAGATATCAAGTCGTATGCGTCAGCTGATAGTTTGTCCCGATATTCAATAAGTAAATCATTAGCTTTTTTATTGTTCAGAAATATTGATGAGTCAGTTATTCCCCAAAGTTTTAAAATTTGGTGACACCAAAGGACAGTTTTAATTTTTAAAAATGGAGATTTCTTTTTTAAGGTCAAAATTAATCTATATCTTATATTCAAATGTCAAGTAAACTTTTCTCATTTTAAACAGAAAAACTGTTCCTGCGCAAGACTTTTCATTCAATTAGCATAGATTTCATCTACTAACAGAAGAGGTTATTTATGAAAGACAAAGAAGTTTTACGAATCGCAGACATTATGGAAATGCTATCCATCAGCAAGAGTACAGTTTTTCGCTGGAATCGGGACAAAATTCTGCCTAAGCCACTTTATATAGGTAATCGTGTTTTGGGCTGGAGAAAAAGCACCATTCTTGAGTGGTTAGAATCTTTAGAGGAGGCTGCTTAATGTATAACAACAACGCTAGATTTATTTACATTGCTAGTCAATGTTGGATGTTTGGAGGTAATTTTAAGTCTGATATAGAGTCTTTAGAATTAGCTTTTCATTTCGGTAAAGCTGTCACAAAAGTAGAGCAGCTGACGAATGAAGTATTCTCAGATCGTGAGTTAGTGTCATTTAGTATTGAGCTTGAAAGGCTTCTAAATGGTGAGCCTTCAAACTTATCTATTCTGAGTGATAGGCTTCACTGCCAGATTCTATTGCTTTTTCTAAGCTATTTAGAGGCTGTGGAGGGTCTCAGCTACCAAAGCTTCATAGACTATGTCTTAGTAGATTTTGACTTCTCTAATGGTCTCTCTGGTGCTCTAGAGAATGAATATACCCGTTGCATCTTCGATGATATCTACCAAGAGTTAATTCAAGCTATAAGCCAAGGAAAACCGCAATTTAAAAAGATATCGAGTCTGATATCAGACATGGCGGTTTATGAGCCTGAAGTTGCTGAAAGGTTTAGAGATATCTTTGATATCAGCTGTAAGGAGAGTTGCGATGACAAATAATAAGGGGTATTTCGTACGCACCAGTAAACCGCTTGAGTCAAAAATATTAGCTCTTGCAGACCAAATGGGCATGTCCATGCCCGAAACTTTTCGCTATCTAGCGGAACAAGCTCTTAATGCAAAATCATATGAGCAACTTTTACATGACACTGAAGTTAGAATTTTGCGGAAGACTTTCGAAATTTGTTCGGCAACGGTTGGACTCAGCTCCTCTGAAAAAGAAAAAGCAAAGCGAGCCTGCAATGACTCATTTATGCAAGAGGTATTGTGATGCCTCTTCATAGCCAGCCTCCAAGCTTAAAAAGGAATGACTGGATAGTCATTCCTTTTGGAT
Source organism: Pseudoalteromonas sp. 23_GOM-1509m (assembly GCF_000518425.1). Taxonomy (NCBI): domain Bacteria; kingdom Pseudomonadati; phylum Pseudomonadota; class Gammaproteobacteria; order Alteromonadales; family Pseudoalteromonadaceae; genus Pseudoalteromonas; species Pseudoalteromonas sp. 23_GOM-1509m. The sequence goes on along the minus strand of NZ_JADO01000008.1, from coordinate 16,517 downwards.
TCTCATTGCTTTTCTGCATTAGTTACATTTTAACCTTGGCTGTCATTTGGCCTTGCTTTTCAAATCTAGGAAGTATTAGTGAGCACTTGAAGTATGCTTACAAGTTAGCTCAATTATCACTACTACCCCAATATGTGGACTTTCTCAGGTCTGAAAGTTTGCTATCTGAGTTCATTAGATGTTTAACGATCACATTGCTAATCGCATTAGTTGTGGCTGGTTATTTAACCAAGAAGTTTTTCTACAAAAAAGGAGGTAAAACGGCAGAAGTTCATGTCTCTGGCCCTACCCTGTTGCGAGAGGTTAGTGAAATCAAGAGAACGGCTAAAACTAAACTCGCTCATGAAAGCACTGATATTGGAATAAGACTACATCCTCTAGTGCAGATTTCGAGGCTGAGAGAAAAGCGAAACACTGGGGTATTTGGCACAACTGGGGCAGGGAAAACTACTTACTTTAAATACTCACTTGCTCAAATTGATGACAAAAAAGAACATATTTTCTTGTTTGATGAAAAGAAAGAATATACCGAGTTTTTATATGATGAACGAGCTGTACTCATAGCACCTTGGGATTCACGAAGCGTTCGATGGGATGTTGCGAAAGATCTAGATACTGAAAGTAAAATCCATAATTTTGCACACATGATTATTGCTGACAAAGATAAGCCATTTTGGCATCAATCAGCGGTAGAGTTATTTACAGGGTTGGTAACTAGTCTGAAAGATAAAAAGGGATATTGGACTTGGTCGGATTTTGTCGCGCTTACAACTTTGGATGAAGAAGAATTAAAAGCATTACTCGCTGTATATCGCCCTTCGTTGATCAGGTTTATCAAGGAGGGCAATGAAACTTCGGCTAACGTAATGATGAATCTGACAAGTAACATCGGCTGGATTGAACAGTTAGCAAAACTAGAAGATCCAAATTCTGAAGCTTTCTCGCTGACTGAATATGTTTCAGGTAATGGCTCCACTGCAAAAGTAATTGTTCAATCCGATAATCGTTATAGATCACTTGCAGCACCTTATTTCTCAGCACTTTTTTCTGTCTTCTGCACTGAATTTCTATCAACAGGAGGAATTAACTACAAGCCTACATGGTTAGTATTAGACGAGTTTGGAAACTTACCAAAAACAGAAGCTTTAAATGAGTGGCTTTCTACAAGTCGCGAGTATGAAGCTAGAACAATTATTGGAACGCAATCGGTTCATCAGATATACGATATTTACGGTAAAGATCAAACCAATTCACTGTTGAGCATGTGCGGTAATCTAGTTTGCTTAGCAATGAGCAGCACAGGAGAAGACGCAAACTTTTTTAGTAAGTCGCTAGGAGAACAGGTTATTGAGCGACCAAGCATAAATTCTAAAAACTCAGAGTCCCTAGTTACGTGGCAGAAAGAACGAAAAGCTGCTGTAGAGCCAAATGATCTAGTTAACTTGCCTGCGCCAAGTAAAAAAGGAGTTTCAGGCTTTCTGTACGTTAATGGCTATAACACGGTGTTCCGCTTGGTTTGGCCTTATCCAAAAATAAATAAAATTGCAGAAAGAACGGTAAGTAGCTCCAAAGTTGATCAGACAAAAAATGACGATAGGACTCCCAATCGGATAAAAAGGCGGAGGGAATCGAGTTGTTAACGATATTCAAAGCTGCTGACCCAAAATATTACGCAAAATATCTGGAAACCGGAAAAATTGGTGATTGGGCTGGCTCATTGAAGCCAACTCTAAATTTACCTGACGAAGTCACCGAGAAACACTACTGGAATCTTATCAGAGGATACAGTCCAGATGGCAAAACACGACTTTATCAAGATAACGGTAGAAATCACATGGGCGCACAAGATTTTACTTTCTCAGCTTGTAAAAGTGCCTCTCTCACGATGGTATTAAATAAAGACGAGCTAGTTGAAGCTCACGAAAAGGCGGTGGATGCCGCTATTTCATTCTTGGAAGAGAAAGCTGCCTTCACTCGAAGAGGGAAAAATGGATACCAGCTCGAAAAAGTGCATAGCCTCTTGGTTTCTAAACATACTCACTACGAGTCTCGTGCCGAGCAGCCGCAACTACATACTCATTGTTTAGTATATAACCTGTGCGAGCGTGATGACGGATCATGGGGAACATTGAACTACCAACATTTTTACAAATGGAAGATGGCGGCTGGCGCTATCTATCGTTGCCAATTCGCTCAAAACCTAAGGAAACTCGGATATGAGTTAACACAAGAAGGTGACTTTTTTGAGATTACCGGTATTTCAGATGAGCTTATAGAAGAGTACTCTGCAAGAGAAAGAGAGATATCGGAAAAACTCAATAAATTGAGACTCAAAAACTCTTCAAACAGGACAGGCGACAAGTTATCGATGCAAGGAAGGCAATCAAAATCGACTTTAACTACAGAGGAGTTATTTGAAAAATGGACAAAAGAAATTGGTAGTTTAGCTCCCCCCAAGCGAAGCTTGGATCAAGATTCTATATCTGCACAAATGTATGTTTTGCCAACAGAAGTGCTGAAAGAGCTGACAACTCAAAAAACTTATTTTCGGGAGCAAGATCTATATCAACGATTAGCTATTAAAGGCCAAGCGTCATTTCTGACCGCGCGTGACGTGAAAATGCTAGCGGATAGAACAAAAAATAGCGACAGAGTCATCAAGATTGGCTTTGATAAAAGTAACAATCAATGCTTCACAACACCTGAAGCTTTGCAGGCTGAGCAAACGATGATTCAGCAAGCCATTGATCTAAGCAACACAAAGTTCTTTATACCTATTAAGTTTGCAAGTAGTTTTGAAGTAGGACTTAATAAAGCTGAAGAGCGTTTGGGGTTTGAACTGGACGATGAACAAGTTGTAGCAACAAAATTGGCAACGAACACTCAACAATTAGTGCTTATTGCAGGTACGGCAGGCACAGGTAAAAGCACAAGTTTTTTAGCTACCAAATATATTTATGCCGAGCGAGGGCAATCTATTATTGGTGCTTCCGTGAGTAAAAAAGCTGCTGATGCGTTGGCTGAGAGTGCCGACATATCAACGTTTACCGTTGATAAGCTCATAACCCAATACAAAACAGGTTTTAATCGCTTACAACATCATGCTTCGCTCATCGTTGATGAGGCAAGTTTACTTACATTATTTCAATTAAACATGTTGTTTAAAATGGCTTCAGAGACTAAAACGAAGATTGTTTTAGCGGGCGACCCATTCCAACTACAAGCAATAGAACAAGCTGGAGCGTTTAATTACTTATTGAACAATGGTATAGCTCAAGCTGCTCAATTAGAGAATATTCGAAGACAATCGTCTGACTGGTCAAGGACAATCGTCAACCAATTCAAGGTTGGAACAGCGTTACCTGCATTTATAGAGTTACATGAAAAAGGTTTTGTGGCGTTTAATGAGGGCTACGTGAAAACATTGAGTAGCCTCGTTGATAAATATTTTTCTCTGGAAGAAGCTAATCCTGATATGACTCGTTTAGTACTGGCTAAGTCGTGGAGAGATGTAAAAGCTATTAGCCAGCTAATACGGGATGATCTTCAAAAAAGGAAGCTAGTAAAAGAGGATATTGTCGAGCTTGAATGCTCTGTATCTGATAAAACGTTCAAACAGAAATTTGCTGTTGGGGATAGAGTCAGGTTGTCTAAAAATGATTACCCTCTAGGGCTAAGTAATGGCATGCAGGGGGCTATCTTAGATATTAAGAAAAATAGAGATGATTGGGTCTTTAGAATTGAGCTGGATGATAAGCGTGAAGTTTTAATATCGACCAATGACTATAAATCTGAAGAAGGGAATTTCTCTGTTGTACAGGCGTATGCTAGCACTATTTACTCTGCTCAAGGGCTTACAGTTGACTCCAGTCTAATTCTAGCTAACTCATACTTTGATAGGGCAAATAGCTATGTTGCAGGAAGCAGGCACAAACAGGCTTGCCATTGGTTTTTCAACTCTGAAGAAACAGATCTCTCGCTGCTTAGTGAAGGAAAGGATATTACTGAGCGAACTAGACTAGAGGCTGTTGCTAGCTGGTGTGAACGAGATGAAGGCACAAAGCTAGCGAGTGAATTTCTACAACATGAAAAAGAGTTAACCAAGTCTCACCAAAAAAACCTATAATTCTTGTTTATTCCCCAATTTTCTCATAATCTATACGCAAGAAAATTGGGAACTCAAAATGTCTGACGAAATACTCACTCTTAAAGAACTTGCGGAATACCTCAAACTTACTGAGAAAACTGCTTATAGATTAGCTGCTGAGGGCAAACTCCCCGGCTTCAAGGTTGGCGGCAGTTGGCGCTTCAGGCGTAAAGATATTAACACATGGATACAAAAACAAACTAGGGACGATATTAATGGCTAAAGAACAACAAATCGAAGACGCCCTGATCACCAAGCTTCAAGACCTCAAGTATACCTACCGTCCAGACATCCGCGATAAGGCGGCACTTGAAGAAAACTTCCGTAAAAAATTTGAAGCACTAAATTATGTAAAACTAACAGACGCTGAGTTTGCGCGTCTGCGTGATGAAATAGTGACAGCCGATGTATTCACAGCCGCCCAAACACTGCGTGAGCAAGGCTATTTTCAGCGTGAAGATGGCACGCCATTGCATTACACCTTAGTTAATATCAAAGATTGGTGTAAAAACGAATTTGAAGTCATCAATCAATTACGCATAAACACTGACAATAGCCACCATCGATACGATGTTATTTTGCTTATTAACGGTGTTCCAGTCGTACAAATCGAGTTAAAAAATCATCAAATTGTTACACGTCGTGCTATGGAGCAGATTGTTAACTATAAAAGTGATATCGGTAATGGCTATAGCAATACACTCATGTGTTTCATGCAGTTATTTATTGTCAGTAATGAACACCGTACTTATTATTTTGCGAATAACAGAAATGAGCACTTTAGTTTTAATGCCGATGAGCGATTTTTACCAATCTATGAAATGGCTAAGGAAGACAACGAAAAAATTGGAGATTTACATAAATTTGCCAACGCCTTTTTAGCTAAATGTACATTGGGTCAAATGATCAGCCGCTATATGGTACTGGTGCAATCAGAACAAAAACTATTAATGATGCGTCCATATCAAATATATGCAGTGAAGGCTATTGTCGATTGTATCCATCAAAATCGAGGCAATGGTTATATATGGCATACAACGGGTTCAGGAAAAACGCTTACTTCCTTTAAAGCATCAACGCTTTTAAAAGATAATCCAGATATTGAAAAATGCTTATTCGTTGTTGATCGTAAAGATCTAGATCGTCAAACCAGAGAAGAATTTAACAAGTTTCAAGAAGGTTGTGTTGAAGAAAACACCAATACCGAAACCCTTGTAAGACGAATGCTTTCAGAAGATTATGCTGACAAAGTTATAGTCACCACTATACAAAAACTTGGCCTTGCTCTTGACGAAAACAGCGTTCGCAATAAAAGCAAAACCAAAGAAGGTAAGCAAACGTTTAAAGAACGCTTAGAACCCCTACGAGATAAGCGTATTGTCTTTATATTTGATGAATGCCACCGCTCTCAATTTGGTGATAACCACAAAGCTATTAAGAGCTTTTTCCCTGAAGCGCAATTATTTGGCTTTACAGGTACACCAATATTTACTGACAACTCAAATTATATCCAAGTGGATGGCAAGCAAGCATCGTATGTCACCACTGAGGCCATATTCGAAAAAGAACTACATGCTTATACAATCACTCATGCCATAGAAGATAAAAACGTATTGAGTTTTCATATCGATTATTTTGGTAAAAATAATACAAAGGCGAGCTTAGATAATGGAAACAGTACCAAAAAAACGAAGAAGCCTAAAAAAGTAATCCCCCCCCCAGAAGCGGTGGTGCAAGAGATTATAGCGAAACACGACTCTGCTACTAATGAACGCCGTTTTAACGCAGTATTAGCCACTGCTTCGATTAATAATGCTATTGAATATGTAGAGCAATTTAAGCTCTTACAAACGCAAAAGAAAGCTGAGGATGGTAATTATAAGCCGCTGAATATTGCTTGTGTATTCTCCCCTCCCGCACTACCGCCAAAAGAAAAAGATGGAGATACTGTAAATACGACTGACGATAAAGGAGCAGATGTAAAAACGGTAGAAAAAAACGTAAAAGACATAAAGCAATTACAAGACGATTTACCACAAGAAAAAGCCGACAACTTGGTTGAACCAGAAAAGAAAAAGGCAGCATTAAAAGCTATATTGGCCGACTACAATACTCAATATGGTACTAATCATACCATTAACGAGTTCGACCTATATTACCAAGATGTACAGCAACGTATTAAAGACCAAAAATATAGTAACGCCGATTATCCACATAAAAATAAAATCGATATTGTCATAGTGGTCGATATGCTGCTTACAGGATTTGATTCAAAATATCTTAATACCCTTTATGTGGATAAAAATCTTAAATATCATGGATTAATTCAAGCATTTTCTCGTACTAACCGTGTATTAAACGATAGCAAGCCATGGGGCAATATTCTCGATTTTCGCGGCCAAGAAGACGAAGTTGATAAAGCCATAGCTCGTTTCTCTGGTCACAACCCTGAAAATGAAGACAAAGAGATTTGGTTAGTCGACCCAGCGCCTGTCGTAGTTGAAAAGTACAAAACAGCGGTTGAAAAGTTAAATACCTTTATGGCAGGCAAAGGCTTAGAATGCACGCCATCTGATGTAGTCAACTTAAAAGGCGATGCGGCCAAAGTTGACTTCATCAACCACTTTAAAGAGTTACAAAAGCTCAAGACCCAAATTGATCAATATACAGAGCTTAATAATGAGCAACATCAAGCAGTTGAAAAAGCATTACCTGTAGACGCTTTACGTGGTTTTAAAGGGCAATACTTAGAAATCGCCCAAGAGCTTAAACGTAAACAAGATCAAAATAGTGAAGAGACAACAGATGAAGTTCAACAGTTAGATTTTGAGTTTGTACTCTTCGCTTCAGCAGTAATTGATTATGATTATATTGTTGGATTAATAGCTAACTCAACTCAGAGTTCAAGTAGACAAAAAATGACCCGTAAAGAGCTAATCGATATGATCAACGCCAACGCAAATTTGATGGAAGAGCGTGACGATATTATTGACTATATCAATAGCCTAAGTACTGACGTAGCGCTGAGTGAAAAGCAAATTCGAGAAGGTTATCAACTATTTAAAGCAAATAAATTCACCAAAGAATTAAATGACATAGCAGTTAAACACTCACTTGATCACGAAAACCTTCAAACCTTTGTCGATAACATAATGCACCGTATGATTTTTGATGGCGAACAATTAACTGACTTTCTAGAGCCACTTGAGTTAAGTTGGCGCGAGCGTGGGTCAGTAGAGCGAGCATTAATGGAAGATCTCATTCCACACTTACATAAATTAGCCCAAGGGCGTGAAATTTCAGGGCTAGCAGCATATGAGTAAGCAAGAAAAAAGATACTTAGCACCAGAGTTGAGGTTTCCTGAATTTAATAAGTCTTTACCATGGGAACCATTAACATTATCCGAACTAAGTAATCGTATAGTTACTAAAGTAGGTGAAAAAAAACTGATCACTGTAAGTATTACAGCTGGTAAAGGCTTTGTTTCGCAGACTTCAAAATTTAGTAGGGATATTTCTGGTAAACAATATAAAAATTACATCCATCTAAAAAGAGGAGATTTTTCATACAACAAAGGAAATTCAAAAAAATTTGCTCAAGGGTGTGTATACAAACTAAAGGAGTTTGATGAAGTAGCAGCTCCAAATGCTTTTCTAAGTTTTACGTTCAAGGAAGACTATATCCCAGATTTCTATCAGGGATATTTTGACAGTAATGCTCATGGGAAACAATTACGCCGTTTTATTACAAGTGGAGCAAGAAGCGATGGACTATTAAATATTAAACCAAATGATTTTTTTAGCATCGTACTACCAACACCAAATGAATTACTTGAACAACGAAAAGTTGCTGATTGCTTATCATCCTTAGAGCAGTTAATCATTGCGCAAAGCCAAAAATACGAAGTCTTAAAAACATATAAAAAAGCTCTTATGCAACAACTTTTCCCCGTAGAAGGAGAAAAGGTGCCAGAATTAAGGTTTCCTGAATTTAACGAAGACGAAGCTTGGAAGGAAACGTCATTGAATGAATTAGGTGAGCTTGTTTCTGGTCTAACGTACAAGCCTACTGATGTTAAAGATGAAGGGTTACTAGTTCTTAGATCATCAAATGTTCAGGATAATGAAATCAAACTTGATGACAATGTCTATGTCGACCCAAGTGTAAATGGTATCAACCTTTCAAAACCAAATGATATTCTGATCTGTGTCCGCAACGGTTCTAAAAAGCTAATTGGGAAGAATGCATTAATTCCAGATGGATTACCAATCTGCACTCATGGCGCATTTATGACCGTTTTTAGAGCACCCTCCGCAAAGTTCCTCTTTCAACTTTTTCAGACCTATGCTTATAAAAAACAGGTGAATTCTGATTTAGGGGCAACTATAAATTCTATTAATGGCAAGCGATTCATTAAATATAAATTTTATATCCCGAATCCTAATGAACAACAAAAAATTGCAAATTTTCTTTCATCGCTAGATAAACTTATTTCTTTGCAAAATAAAAAGGTAGAAACACTCAAATTACACAAAAAGGGTTTGATACAAAGTATTTTACCCAAAATGGATGAAATAAATGTATGAGTGAATTAATTTTCCCTTCACTAGACTCTGTATCCGCTCGGTTACGCGATGTGTTGGACAATGGAGTTCAACGTGGTAATAAAACACTTAGCATTAATCAAGTTCTACTATTTGCTTACAATGGCACTGGTAAAACGCGTCTATCAATGGCGTTTAAAGATATAGGTAAACAAGATGACAACCGCGATACTCTTTATTTTAATGCCTTTACTGAAGATCTATTCCGATGGGACAACGATTTAGAAAATGACGAACAACGAGTATTAAAGCTCAATCAAGACTCCCGGTTTTTTAACGGCTTGCAAGAGTTAGAAATGGAAAATCGTATACGTCCACTTTTACGTCGCTATGCAGATTTTGATTTTATTATAGATTATGATAATTCCGTTGTGAGTTTCACTCGGGAAATAATGGGTGTAGCAGGTGCTGAAACTGTTGAACAAATCAAAGTTTCTCGTGGGGAAGAGAATATTTTTATTTGGTGTTTCTTTTTGGCTGTAGCTCAACTAGCAGTAGATCAACAGGAAGCCTATGATTGGGTTAAATATTTGTATATAGATGATCCTATTTCATCATTGGATGACAACAACGCAATAGCTGTAGCTAGCCATTTAGCTCAATTACTTAAAAATGCGAATGGTACAATCAAAACGGTAATTTCATCACATCACACTTTATTTTTCAATGTGATGTGGAATGAGCTTAACGAAAAGAAAAAACTCCAACCTTATTTTTTAAGCTATGACAAAGCTATTCAGACTTATAAATTACGTTATACAAATTCAACCCCTTTTTTTCATCATGTAGCTTTATTAGAGCAATTATACCAAGCATCTGAATCCGGTGGTTTATTTACATATCACTTCACTATTCTGCGTAGCATTCTTGAAAAAACCGCAACTTTTCATGGTTTTAAAAGTTTTTCTGCGTGTATAAAACAAGGGCAAGATGATCCTGATGGTATTTTGCATGCACGAATAATCAATATTTTGAGCCATGGTAATTACTCCCTATTTGAACCCATGGAAATGACTGATGAAAACAAGGGTCACTTTAGACGTATTTTAAGTGACTTTTTAAATAACTACCGATTTAACCCAGAACTTTTTCCAGAAGCTGAGGCACAAGAACAGCCAACAGCACAATTAGAGCAGATAGAACAGCTAGCAGAGACCAACTAACATGACGCAAGAACAACTTAACAAATTAGGCACGACCCTTTGGGATATCGCCAATAGCTTACGCGGGGCAATGAATGCTGATGATTTTCGTGACTATATGTTGTCATTTCTATTTCTACGTTATCTGTCGGATAACTATGAAACAGCAGCAAAAAAGGAATTAGGCAGAGATTATCCCAATCTTGACGAGGACGATAAAAGAGCACCACTTTCTGTTTTTTACCAAGAATTATCTGATCAAGATAAAGCCTTTTTTGAGAAACAAATGCGCCGTAAGTTGCATTATGTCATTGAGCCAAATCATTTATGGACAAGTATCGCTGAAATGGCACGTAAGCAAGATGATGAATTGCTGCGAACCTTAGAGGTAGGTTTTAAATACATTGAAAATCACAGCTTTGATAGTAGTTTTCAAGGCCTATTCTCGGAAATAAATCTTAACTCAGAAAAGTTAGGCAAAAAGCCAGCAGATCGTAACGCTAAGTTATGCATTATCATTCAAAAAATATCTGAGGGTATTGCCCAGTTTTCAACAAATACAGATATTTTAGGTGATGCTTATGAGTATCTAATAGGTGAGTTTGCAGCTGGCTCCGGTAAAAAAGCAGGGGAGTTTTACACTCCTCAACCGATTTCCGATATTTTGTCGCGTATAGTGGTTTTAGATAGTCAAGAGCCTGCAACGGGACTTAAGAAAAAATTAGATAAAGTAATGGATTTTGCATGTGGTTCAGGCTCATTATTATTGAACGTTCGTAAACGTCTTGGCACCGATGGCATTGGTAAAATATACGGACAAGAGAAGAACATAACAACTTATAATCTCGCCAGAATGAACATGCTGCTACACGGGGTTAAAGATACTGAGTTCGATATTCACCACGGTGATACCCTTCTCAATGACTGGGATATGCTCAATGAAATGAACCCTGCTAAAAAGTTAAAATGTGACGCGATAGTCGCAAATCCACCCTTCAGCTATCGTTGGGAACCAACTGAAGCGCAAGGAGAAGATTTCCGTTTTAAAAGCCACGGGCTAGCACCTAAATCTGCTGCCGATTTTGCCTTTTTACTTCACGGTTTCCACTTCTTAAGTGATGAAGGAACGATGGCAATTATACTGCCTCATGGTGTACTGTTTAGAGGAGGCTCCGAAGCTCGTATCCGTACTAAATTACTGAAAGATGGGCATATTGATACGATAATCGGTCTACCTTCAAACTTGTTCTTTTCAACAGGTATTCCTGTTTGTATTTTAGTTTTGAAGAAATGCAAAAAATACGATGATGTACTTTTTATAAATGCTAGTGAGCATTTTGGTAGCGGCAAGCGCCAAAATCAATTGCGTGATGAAGATATTGACAAGATCGTTGATACCTATCAATTTCGTAAAGAAGAGGAGCGCTATGCACGTCGAGTTAGCTTAGAGGAAATTGAAAAGAACGAATTTAACCTGAATATCTCGCGTTATGTTAGTACCGCAGTTGCCGAGGCTAAAGTCGATTTAAAAGAAGTGCATGAGCAACTGACAAGTATTGAAAAAGATATTTCTAAGGCCTTAGATGAGCATAATTCGTACTTAAAGGAACTGGGACTAGATCTGTTGCCTACTAATTTATTAAAAAATAAGTCATAACTCATGCTCGGGGGTACAAAACAGGGTACCCCATACTTAAATTACCTAAACTAGCATTAATATCAATAACTTATATTTGGCATGGGCGGCATGATGTAATCATCCCCTAAACACTTAGCTCAAATAAAAACCCAGCTTCGGCTGGGTTTTTAGCAATAGAGATAAAATATACTCACTAAGGCAACAATAAAATTATCTCAGTGTATTCCAATGCAACTGAGTTCCTGCAAGCTATACCCAGAGTAAATTTTATTTAACATGATTAAGGATATTAAGTTGAATACTAAACCTGAAATAATCATCTCATCACTGGATGCAGATCGATTGTATGCGCTAATGGAATCATTACCTGCGAACAGTTTTGCGGGTGAAAAAGAACTTGAAGCAGAACTTGGTAGAGCTAACATAGTGGAGCCACACGAAGTTCCCTCAAACGTGGTAACTATGAATTCAACAGTGAACTTTGTTGTTGAGTCTACAGGTGAGGAGTTTACTTTAACGCTTGTTTACCCGAAGAATATTGACTCAAGTGGCAACAAAATATCAATCTTAGCCCCTGTTGGTAGTGCATTGCTTGGCCTTTCACAAGGAGATCAAATTGAATGGCCAAAGCCAGGCGGAGGGTTAATAACAGTAACTATTAAAGAGGTAACTTATCAACCAGAAAGAGCTGGCGAGCTTCATAGATAGACTTTTAAATCCTCACAATTTTAAATTAATAAACAAATTTATATAAAAAATCCAAGCAAGGCTTGGATTTTTTTATTGAGTTACTGCTGACTAATGTCGTATAGCCTTTGTGCTTGACTATTAGAGGCTTTACTTACTTCTCTAAAGTCTTCGGCATCGGCGGCATTTTGCCCTGATATTTCTCGGATCCGTTCCGCTAGTTTTTTAACATTGACGGTTACTTGAGCCTGTTCTTCAGTGGCTACGGCAATACTTGCTGAGCGCCCTTTAATGTCGTTAAATGCATCGACTATATTTTCATATTGCGTGCGTGTTGTATTTGAACGATCATTGACCACTTCTGAGAACTCTCGGCATTCTTGAATAACACTGACTCCTTTTGCAGCCGCTTGTTGTAACTGACTGATCATGGTTTCAATTTCACCAGCTGATTGTTGCGTTCTTTGTGCCAGTGTTCTAACTTCATCAGCAACGACCGCAAACCCCCTTCCAGAATCACCAGCACGAGCAGCCTCAATAGCAGCATTAAGCGCAAGTAAATTAGTTTGCTCAGAAATATTCATAATCACATCTAATACCGAACCAACCTGCTGTGAATCTTCAGAGATTTGTGATATTGCATTGGACGACTCAGTTAGTTTATTGAACAACAGCTGGATAGATTCTGCGTTTTGTTCAATAACATTAAATCCAGAGTTTACAAGATCTGATGACTTAGCGGTGATATCTGCAACGCCACCAATATCTTCTGATGCCGATGAAGCCGCTATCGACATTTCATTGATAGCCGTGGCTAACAGTTCATTTTCTTGCATTAGTTCATGTGCGCGTTGCTGACTATTACTACTCAAGTTATCAATAGATTCAGCATTGTTTTTTACTGAGGCCGCCTCTTCTTTAATCAGCCCAAGAATTTTAATAAGATGATCACCGTAATCATTAATAGCTTCGCAAAGATGACTCATTTCATCATCCCCTGATATTGGTAATTTAGAATCTGTTTGCCCTTGCATTAATGACCTAACTTGCGCCGAAGTCTGCTCTATTTGCTTAACTAATCGCTTACCAAAGACTAATAATGCCGATATAAATATAACAATGAGTACAATGAATGAACCATACAAATAATATGTCAGCGTATTAGCTGCTTTTTTTGCAATCGCTGTTGGAATTATCACGCCAGAGCGCCACTTTTGCTCCGGCAGTGAGAATGTCACTAGAATTGAGCTATCCCCCTTTATGACACCTGAACTAAACTCAGCTACGAGTCTATCTTCATTTTTCAAGGCGTTAACTAAAGGCTGTAAAGAGCTATCTTTACTTACAGCTTGTGAAAAATTTAGCATGGCTAAATTCGTATCTCTAAATGCAGGAATAGAAACAAACTGCTGCGCACTATCAATAATAAAACTGTAGGTACCGGTTGCTTGGTTTTCAGCAAGGAGTGACTTTTCAATATGAGAAAGCTCTATATCTAAAGTAGCGACTCCCCAAAACTGATTATTACGCTCAATTTTAACGGAACAAGTTACCATAGGCACATTCGAAACTGCATCAACATAAGCCTCAGACCAAACACATGCGCCTGGTTGAGCGTTAGCAGCACTTGTATACCAGCTTTCTTGTTGATATGGACTGCTATCAGCTTGGTTGTAGTCATCTAATAAAGTGTATTGACCATTATCGCCCTTAGCCCAAAACAAAGATGCCCTTTGTGCTGATGCATCTAACATATTTGGCTCTGGCCATATTCCACCACCGGCAATACCTGTACCACTAGCAATTAACGGTGCCAAATTTTTAATAAATTGATCTTTATCAAGGGGAAGTGTTTGAGCAACAACAGATAAGCTTTTAGTTAATGCTGCACTTTTTCCTAAATCCTTAGCAAATGATTCTCCGATTACTTTAGCCTGTAACTTAGCTGCAGAAATAGCTTCATTTTTTATAATTGGCGTTATTACCCATTGCATAATTACGGTTAAAACGAGCAAAGAGAAAACGATAAGTAATAAGCTTCCCGCATACATTTTTTTCTGTATTAACATTTTTAACCTCAGTTACAACCAAACAGCGTTAACTAAGTATAAGAAGGTTAATGGATTTATCAAAAAAGAACAAAATTAATATGAATGCTTTTATCTTATGGTTTTATATTATTAATTAACCGCCTTATTATACAAAACAGATCGCTAGGTAGCATACCTCGCTCTCCATTTTTTTGCCCAGCAATATCACCCGCTTTAGCATGCAGTGTAACACCATAGCAAGTCGCCTCAGCACAATCTAACCCTTGAGCAAGTAATGCCCCTACAATACCAGTAAGAACATCACCGCTACCGCCAACAGCAAGCGCAGGGCTTCCTTCTTCACAAACCCAAGTATGCTTACCATCGGCTATTAAAGTTCCTGCGCCTTTTAAAATACAAACTGCTGAGTAACGTTTAGCACATTGTTGAACATAGCTGAACCGATCAGACTCTATCTCCCCAGTCGACATCTTTAATAATCGAGAGGCTTCGCCCGGATGCGGGGTAAGTACACACCGCATGGGCATTTTCGGTGAAGCTTGTTTAGCGAGTAAATTAAGTGCATCAGCATCAATAACTAAAGGCATATTATTACGTGTACAATACTCAATGACTTGATTAAAGGTATTTTGCGCCCATTCGTCTTGTCCAAGGCCTGGGCCAATAACAGCACAGCTTGCCCACTCCAATGCGTGTTGCAAGTTATTACTACTTACCATAAGCTCTGGTCGGCCAAAACTGACTGGCATAATTAAGCTTTCATGGGTATACACTCTGACCATTCCAGCACCAGCTCTAAGCGCTGCCTCGCTTGTTAATCTGATAGCACCTGCCGTTCCTTGATTCCCACCAATACACAGTAATTTTCCATAACTACCTTTATGACTATTCAGAGCACGTGGGCCTAAGCCTTTAAATCTATTGATATTAATAAGCTTACCCGAAGGGCTTGCTAATTCTACGAATGACTCGCCAATAGCCAAGTCATCAAAGATAAGTTCACCAACATACTGTTTACCCGCAGCCGTTGTTAACCCTTGTTTTACCCCTACAAAAGTAATTGTTTTAGTGGCTTTAATTGCAATACCTAAAGGTTGGCCTGTATCAGCATTTATACCTGATGGCACATCAATACTGAGTATTGGTTTAGTGCTTTCATTCGCCGCTTTAATTAAAGTGGCAACATTATCGCGTACCGTATTTTCAAGACCAGTGCCCAGTAATGCATCAATGATTACATCACACTCATCGAGTGCATCAGCGCTAAAGTTACAAATTTCACCACCGGCATCAATCCAGCGCTTTTGTGCTTTTGCAGCATCGCCGGTTAATTCTTTATTTTCATCTACGGCACACACCACTACATGTCTATCGGCTTGCTTAATAAGGCTAGCCGCAATATAGCCATCTCCTGCGTTATTGCCACTCCCTACTAGTACTAGAGTCTGCTGTGCATTGAATGACTTCCAATTTAAAAAGGCGGCATGCCCCGCTCGTTCCATTAGGCTAAACAGATCACAACCACTGGCTTTTGCAGCATTACCCTCATGCTCTCTTATTTGCTGTGCTAAATATACGAATTGTTTAACGCTGGAAGATGAAGGTAATAACGACATGATAGGCTCTATTAAAATAAGTGTTGATTAAGTAGACTTTGGGCTCATTGGTTTTTTTTCAAGTAAGATCAGAAATGTATCATGCAAAAATAAGGGTGCAATCCCCTTATTTGAGTATTTATTACCAATTTATACCAATTCGCTTAATTAAGCGGTCTATTTTGAGGCAGGAAAAACGGGGTGATAGCTAGGCAAAAAATTCGCTATTTAGTTGTTCTAAATGAGAATTTTTTAACACAGGTAGCGGCACGTTTAGCCCCGCAAAATGATTGAGTATTATTGCGGATTGGTATTATATGGATTTGCTACCTGATGCTGATACGTTATTCTTAGCGACAACGCAGTAGAATGTCGCGGTACCTACAGCGGTAGAGTATGTATTAGGCTCTGAGGTGGTCGTCGCGTTCTTTTACCCATAGATTTCGAGATACTCAACCCATGATAAGGTGGTCAAGTTAACGCTGTGCAGCTGATAGCTGACGGCTTATAACTAATATTTTCACTTTCCTGCAGACGTAAAAAAGCCCGACTATTGCTAGTCGGGCTTTCTCTTATTTGGAGCCTGGTAGTGTCGTGGTGCCCACAGCGGTAGAGAGCCACATAGCAAATGTATAGAGTCGGCATTAGGCG